>CALGUJ010000428.1 GCA_937902055.1 uncultured Pelolinea sp. | reverse complement strand
CGCGGCATGATCTTCAATTGCGGTCCTGAACCGGAATTCTTCCTGTTCCGGCGCAATGGCGGCATCACCCCCGTTCCGCACGACGTGGGAGGATATTTCGATTTTTCCTCCGACGATGAAGCGGTTCAGGTCCGTACGGAACTGATGGCCGCGTTGAACTCGATGGGCCTGGAAATTGAAGTCGGCCACCACGAGGTTGCGCTCGGCCAGCACGAGATCGATTTTCGTTTCGCGGATGCCCTGCGCACAGCCGATAACGTGCTCACGCTGAAATACACGGTCAAGGCAATCGCCGCGCAGCATGACCTGGTTGCTTCATTCATGCCCAAGCCGATCTATGGGATCAACGGTTCCGGTATGCACAACCACCAATCCATCTTCGACACCAAGGGTAACAACCTGTTCTTCGATGCCAATGATGAGTTCCACCTTTCAGAATTGGCCTACAACTTTATCGGTGGAGAATTGCATCATGCCCGCGCGTTGGCCGCCCTGGTTGCGCCGAGCGTCAATTCATACAAGCGCTTGGTACCGGGTTATGAGGCACCCGTGTACGTCGGTTGGGCGCAGCGCAACCGGTCTGCGCTGATCCGCATCCCGCGCTACAACAAGGGACAGGATAAATCGATGCGCGCCGAACTGCGTTTCCCGGATCCTTCCTGCAATCCTTACATTGCTTTCACCGGGATGATCGCGGCGGCTTTGGACGGCATCGATAACAAGATCAAGCCGCCCAAGCCTTTGAACAACATCAATATCTACCACTTGAGCGAAGACGAGCGCAAGGCAAAAGATATCAAAGAATTGCCATCCTCCCTGTTGGAAGCACTGCAGGAATTGGATAAGGATAGCGTTCTCAAGAAGGCGTTGGGCGAGGAAATTTATTCCGCTTTCGTCCGCGCGAAAATGGAAGAATGGGAAGATTTCCGCATCCACGTCACAGATTGGGAAGTTGCGAAATATCTTGAAAGCGCTTAGCGTATAACGAAAAATCTCCGGAGCAATCCGGAGATTTTTTTTATCATTCCAGGTAGGGTGACCACTTGCATTTTTTTGGGGGAAGAAAGAGGAAAATCCCGAAAGTGAAGGATCCCGGCTGAATCGCCGGCGACGAATTGAAATTGAGCCGAGAAAATGCTTCCCCCAAGGGGAAGCTCCGCGATCAGCCTGCTGAAACAAGTCTTGCGATAACAAATTGGGAGATACATTCGTGAAAAATGCCAGGCCGCAACGGATTTGTAATCGGTAAACAGCTTGCTCTTAAGGATTATTCTTCAAACATACGGCAGAAAGCGCAAAACTCTCCGGCTGTGGTAGGCTGGCCGCAGCGGGCGCAGAGCTTGCCCGACAGCACCTCCGCTTCTTCCTGGCGCTCCGGGAAAACACCTTCATCCAGGGCAGCCAGGTAATTCAGGTAGAAACGCAGCTTGGTGCCGGGCATTGCCTCCTCCCAGCGATTCAAATCTTCCTTAAAAAAGAGTTGCTTGCTGCCATCGGCATAAGGGCATTCCTCGGGTAAATAAGCAATTTCTCTTAAGATAGCATACGCAGCGGTTTCGCGTTCGTAAAAGCGACAGAATGGCTTGACCTTGCGCGCGAAACCGGGCGCGGCGGGGAGCACAGCGAAACCGCGCGCCAAACGCGGCAGCGACCAATCCAACGTGTTGGAAAGCAGGAAGGCGGCTTCGTCATCCAGATTGTGGGCGGTGAGGAGAGCAGCATAACCCCGCGCCAGCGCAGTTTGATTAAAGATGTGGCGTTTGGCCAGCCCGCAAACCGAGCAGGTTTTGCCTTGACCGCGGCGTGAGCGCGCGGCAATCGCGGGAATGCTTTCGCCATATTGTTCCGGCACATTCACGACCAGCAGCTTCAAATCTCTTTCGAGCGCGAATTTGCGGGCGCATTCCTCCGATCGATCGGAGTAACCGGTTTCCTGATCGATGCCCAAATGGACGTAAAGCCCGTCCGCCTGATAATCCAGTTTCCAGAGAACGTCCCACAAGGCCAGCGAGTCCTTGCCGCCGGAAACGGCCACCAGCAAGCGATCGGCGCGCGAGAACATATCGTATTTGCGGATGAAACGCTCGGTCTGCTCGGGTAGCCATTCCAGGTAGTGTTCCTTGCAGAGCGCCAGGCGGTGCTGGCGCATGTTGATGACCGCTTTCTCTCCGCACTTGCGGCAGCGCATTCGGATCAACCTCCAGAGATCACCGCGATCAGCTCGATGCGATCGCCGTTCTTCAACATTTCGTCTTCGGTGATCAGCATCCCCTCGCGTACCGCAAGGTGCGCATTGGCATTCAGATTTAGAAAACGCAGCGCTTTATGCAAGGGGATGCCGGAATTGACCTGATATGTTTTATTTTTCAGGATAATGGTTACCGAATTGTCGCTCATGGCGGCATAATTGTAACGTGAAAAAAGCCGGATCAGTTATCGAAACCGGCATCCATTAATCATCCCGGAATGTCCAGCAACCGCGACCACGCGGACCTTTCCAATTCATGCAATTCAAGGAAACATGAGTCGATAGCCGTCAGCCTATCGTTCAGGTCAATGCGGCTTTTTACCGGCGCGAGCAAGTCGGCGATTTTTTCCCAATGGTCACCGGCTAATTTCATTTCGCGGGAGCATTGCTCCAGCAGGCTTTCGTTAAGCCGGACTGCGGCTTCCTGTAAAAAACGCCCGTACATCCAGCGGAATAGACCTCCGCCAGTTCCGGCGTCGGCGCGGATGTAGAGCGCTGCGTTGGTACAGGAATCGGCCAACTCGCGATCGTTCATCGTGTCCGGCCAGGTGCGAATGCGCTGTCCGGAAGTCTGAATACCGCGCACACCTATATTACGGATAGGCGGGTGGATCATTCCATCGGCGCAATGGCGTATAGCGGTGGAAATATCCGCCTGTGTTGGTATATGAAAAGCGCTGAAATCGTATTCCAACCAGGCATTTTGGGGAGGAAAGGGTTGGAAAACAGAACCGCGGGCGTCCATCAATTGCGCCAGTGGTACCGCATACGGTTGGGCGTCGCGATCCGCCAGCGTGACTTCACCCGAAGCCGGATCATACCCGGCAGCGACAACGCCATGGTAGCCGAAGTGATATTTCTTAAAGAGGGGAAAATACGGTAAAAGGCCCATATCCACCCGGATCATCAGGGGCTCGCTTTGCTCCAACCAGCGCAGCATGATTTTTTCCGCCTTATTCCGGCTGGAAGTCACTTTTCTGGAGGCAGCGACTCCGCATCTTTGCGCTGACAGAACTTCCAAACACGTGGCTTTCACGTCGCGCCCGGTATTGCCGCGCCCGCCCAAGAACGGCAGCCCGCCTTTGGGGTGCCAATATATGAAACCGACGCCCTCTCCCAATCCCAGGAGCATTTCCTCGCTGATCGGGCAATCATGAAAGTTGAAGACGTGCAACATGGAACCGGTGATGCAATGGTGCGTTTGTAAAAATTCGAAACCCGGAATGATTATCATCGATCGCTCTCCGAAATTCTTACTGTGATGTCCTGCAAAAACCTTTCAACCCATGCCAGTTCCGAGGATACCTGTGTGAGACTGTACTGGAAAAGTTCATCGACCTGCCAGGGCAGGGTGCCCGCATAGCTATCCAGCTTTTTCTGAACACGATCCCGCCGTTCTTTCAATAAATTGCGATAATGGGTTACGGCCTTCAGGATTTCGGTGAGATCGAGAAGGGGCAGGCTGGCCAATCCAAGGATAAAATTCCCATAGGCGCGGTGCGGATTTTTCAGAGCGGAGAGCGCGGCATCCTTCCAGATCTTTTTACCGGCGGACGTGATGCGAAATGTCTGCCGGGCGGGGCCTTTACCGGTGGATTGCACCAGGCTGCTCACCAACCAGTCTTTATCCCTCATTTTGTCCAGCAGATAGTAGATTGAAGAAAAGCCAATCGGCGTCCATTCGCGCATCCCGCGGTCTTCGATGATCTGCTCGATCTGGTAACCGTGCATGGGGCTTTCCATTAACAATCCGAGCAGCGCCAGTTCCGAGTTGGTGATTTCGGTACCTTTTTTAGCCATTCGCGCCTGCCTGTTGGATCGGCTGACGGATGATGGTCTTCAGTTTATCGGGAGCGCTGCGCAGCGGAGAATTAAAATAAATTTCGTGATGCCTTCCGGTTTTTTCGTACCCCTGTTCGGCAACGAAAGCGTGGAGTCTCTCGGTGGTGGGGCGTTCGGCTTCCCCGTACGGGCCGGCATGAAAGATCTGGGCGCAAAGACCTTC
>CALGUJ010000427.1 GCA_937902055.1 uncultured Pelolinea sp. | reverse complement strand
GCTTTCTGCTTCCAGGGCACGCGGTGCGAGACGCCTTCCGCGCCGCTGAATTGATCCTTATTGGCCAGATACCATTCATAATTGCGCAGCATGGCCTCTTTGTTGGAATATTTGGGTTTGAAATCCAGCACCTTTTGGGCTTTCTCGATGGATACAAAAGAGTCTTTGGAGGCGGTTTCGTAAATCCAGGGATAGAGCGGGGAGAGCTTTAATGCTTCCAATACTTTGAGCACCGGGATCACCAGTCCGGCGGGGAAGGTGACGATCTTCTTGCCGAAACCGGCGCGGTCGAGCACTGCCTGATAATCCTCTTTCATCGTTGTGTACTTCTCGGCGCCGATGTTGAAGGTGTCGTTGACTTTAGCTTTGTCGAGAGTGACGCAGGAGAGGATGGCCTGGCACAAATCTTCCACATCCATCAACTGATAACGATTTTTTCCTGAGCCGATCATGGGGAAGCCGCGGCCTTCGCTGGCCCATTCATAGAAGATGGCGAACACGCCCAGGCGTTCCGGCCCGACGAAGGATTTGGGGCGCAGGATGGGGACGCACAAGCCTTTTTCGCGGAACTCGCCGCAGATGGCTTCCGCCTGCACCTTGGCCTCGCCGTAAGGGCCGACGCCAAACACCTTGTCGTTTTCGTAGAGCGGATGGTGATCGGGCACGCCATACACAGCGGTGGAGGAGATGTGGACGAAGCGCTGGGCGCCGTACTCCAGCGCTTGCTGCAGCACGTTGCGCGTGCCGACGATGTCGGTGGTATAGATCTCTTCGGGGGTGTAGAGCGGCAGCGCGGCGGCGGTATGGATGACCACGTCGACGCCTTTCATGCTTTTCTTCAAATCTTCCAGGTTGCGGATATCACCCTGTAGAAAGTCGATCTTATCGCGTTCGGGGTAATCGAAATCCACCAGGTCGATGCCGGCGATGTCGGTGAAGCCGTTGGCCAACAGATAGCGCACCAGGTTGATGCTCAAAAACCCGCTGATACCGGTGATGTAAATTCTCATAACTTTTCCTTGCTCATAATTTCAGATTAGATTTTACCAGCGCGTAATTATAAGACGGAAAGATCACTCCAGAAACGAACGGGCGAATTCCAGGAAGGTCAGCACATCGTTGAAATTGCTGACCAGGCCCACGGACACGCGCACCGCGCCGGTGGCCTTGGGGTCGATGCAGTGCTGGAAATCGAGGTCGGAGATGCGCTGCTCGTAACTGGGGCGCGAGAAACAGGAGGAAAGCTCGTCGCCGGAGATATCCAGCGCCACCTCGCCTGCGCCGGGATTGCAGAAGAACCCCATGCGGATGGAGATCTTGCGCTGGTTGGCGGCGGTTTCCAGGCGTTTCTTCTCGATCAGCTTGCCGCGTGAATCCAGGAGGTTGAGGGCCAGCGTGCCGCCGCGCGCCTGCGTGGTGAGGGGGCCGTAAATCTGCACCAATTCCTTCCCATTTGCATGCTTAAGGGCGGCCAGCTCTTGCAGCAGCCAGCCGGTCAGACAAAGCACGCGCTCATGGATGGTCTCGTAGCCGATCTTTTGCAGGTGGCGCAGCCCGATCTCGACGGCCGGGAGGTTGAGGTAATCCAGCGTGCCATCCTCGAAGCGGGCGGGAGCTTCGGCGGGGTAATACTTGTTCCCGCGCACGGAAGCCACCGTGGTGGTGCCGCCGGCGAACCAGTGGCGGCTGAGCTTGCGCACGGCCTCCTTGCGTGCCAGCAGCGCGCCCACGCCGGTGGGGTAGCCGAACATTTTGTAGAAGGAAAGCGGTACGAAATCCGGTTTCCAAACCGAAAGGTCCAGCTTGTTGGTGGGCGCGAAAGCGGCTGCGTCCAGCAGCACGTCCCAGCCGAGCGCCTGCGCCTGGGCAATCCATTCCAGCGGGTGCTGCACTCCGGAGAAGTTGGACTGGGCAGGGAAAGCCAGCAGGTTGAAACAGCCGGCCGATTTTTCCTGCAGCGCGTTCATCAATAAAGCCTGATCGATGCGCAGGTCGGGCAGGATGACCGGGACGTAGGTGACGGAAGCGCCTTTGGCGCGCGCGTATTCGCGGATGCCGTTGACCGAGTTATGGTTGTCGAAGGTCAGCAGGTAACGGCAGCCCTCGCCGAAGGGATAAGCCTCGCCCACAATTTTGAGCGCGGCGCTGGCGTTTTGGGTGAAGATGCACA
>CALGUJ010000426.1 GCA_937902055.1 uncultured Pelolinea sp. | reverse complement strand
AAAGCAAAGCCGACGTGGTGCACACGCAATTGAATTACGCCAACATCCTGGGAACAACAGCGGCCCGATGGGCGGGAATACCCAGCGTGGCTTCGCTGCACAACGCCAGCGTGCACCTGCGCTATTACAGGCCTTACCGCACCTGGCTGGAAACCATCGTCTTAAAACGCCATTCCCACAGGATCATTGCTTGCGGTTACACGGTGGCGCAAGTCCAGCAGCCGCGATTCGGAAAGCGCGCGCTGGAAGTGGTGCCCAACCCGGTGCCGGATTTACCGAAGATAACGAACAAACAAATACGCGCGTTACGTGGCGAATTCCTGCCGGGAGGCAAGGGAATTCTGGTCATCTCGGTCGGGCGGTTGATACCGGAGAAAGGCTATCCCGACTTGATCCAGGCTTTCAGGCTGGCGCGCGAGCAATGCGATCTGCCGATTAAGCTGCTGATTGTAGGCAAAGGATACCTGCTGGACGACTTGCGCGCGCAGGCTGCAGCCTGCCATCAACAGGACGCGATCAAGTTCACTGGTGAACGGGACGACGTTCCGGCGCTGCTGGCCGCCAGCGATATCTACGCCGGCGCATCCCATCACGAAGGCCAATCGCTGGCGGTGCTGGAAGCCATGCTGAGCGGGTTGGCGGTTGTGGCCACGGACGTGGGCGACAACCGGCAGGTAATCCGGGAAGATTGCGGCCGCGTACTGCCGGCGGGCAGGATCGACCTATTGGCAGACGAGATCGCGCGGTTGGCGAATGACGCCAGCGAGCGAAAACGACTGGGCGGGAACGCCAGGCGCTGCGTGAAAGAACGTTATTCGCCGGCGGCCTGGCTGGCGCAACTGATGGAAATTTACCGCGAGGTGCAGCATGGTTGAACCCGGAAAGCTGCGCGTGGCGATGATCATCCAGACTTACCTGCCGCGCCTGGGTGGGGCTGAAAAACAACTGGCCGGCGTGTGCCGCCGGCTGCGGGAGCGGGACATCGAGCCGGTGATCATCACACGGCGCTACCCCGGCTTGAGCGCGTTCGAGATCATCGACCAGACGCCGGTCTACCGCGTGCCCGCGCCGCAGCCCAAAGCGCTGGCAGCTTTGTGCTTTATTGTATTCGGCCTGGGCAGAATCCGGCAGATCGACGCCGATATCCTGCACGCGCACGAACTGCTTTCACCCGGCGACCTGGGTATTCTGGCTAAAAAAATATGGAAAAAACCGCTGGTGGTGAAAGTGCTGCGCGGCGGAAAACTGGGCGACCTGGATAAGCTGCACAACCGGCAGGGGGGAAGGCTGCGCATCCGGCGACTGAAAGCAAACGTGGACCGCTTCATCGTCATCAGCCGCGAGATCGAGCGGGAACTGGAATACGAGGGAATACCCAGGCATCGATGCCGGTATCTGCCCAACGGGGTGGACGTCGGGCTATACGCGCCGGTGAACGAGATGGAGAAAACCCGGCTGCGCGGCGAGTTGAAGCTGCCGGAGGGATTCCTGTGCGTATCCAGCGGACGGCTGGCGCCCGAAAAAGGGCTCGACGTGCTGCTGCAAGCCTGGAAGGGGATTGCCGAGCAAAACCCCGGTGCACATTTGCTTATCTTGGGCAGCGGCGAGATGGAAAATAAATTGCGCGAACAGGCCGGGAAACAGGTCATTTTCGGCGGATATGCGGCCGAGACGCGGCCATACTACCAGGCGGCGGACGCTTTCGTTCTGCCATCCATGACGGAAGGATTATCGAACGCCATGCTGGAGGCCATGTCCTGCGGATTGGCAACAACGGCCACCCGCGTGGGGGCGGCAGCCGACCTGATCGATAGCGGCAAGAACGGATTCTTGATACCGCCGGGAAGCGCGGAGGAAATTCAAAAGGCGATCCTGTTCCTGATCGAGCATGCGGCGGAACGCGGGCGCATGGGCGCCGCCGCGCGGGAACGCATTTGCCGCGATTATGCCCTTGATGGGACAGCTGATAAGCTGGCTGCTTTGTATCGCGAACTGGCGGGAAAGGGTGTGAGCTGATGGCGGCCCTGTTCTGGCTTAGCGTACTTTTGCTTTTTTACGTTTACATCGGATATCCGCTGATAACCGCCGGCCTGGCCCGATTGGAACCTAAAGAAGAATACGCAACTTCCGAATTGCCGGCGGTGACGCTGATCATCGCCGCCTACAATGAAGAAGCGGTGCTGGAGAAAAAACTGCAAAACACAGCCGAGTTGAATTACCCGCCTGACAAGCTGCAGGTGATGGTGGCCGCCGATGGTTCAACCGACGCGACCGCGGCGATCGCCGAAGCCTTCACGAATCGGAAAGTGCTGCTGAGCTATTCGAAGGAGCGGCGCGGCAAGGTGGCGGCAGTGGCGCGCGCGGCGAAAAAAGCCACAGGGGAGATCATCGTGCTCTCGGACGCCAATAACCTTTACCCGATGTACGCATTGAAATCCCTGGTACAACCATTCGCCGACGCGCGGGTGGGGGCGGCCAGCGGAGCCAAGCACGTTGAAAAGGAAGGCGACAGCCTGTCGGCCTCGGAAGGCCTGTACTGGAAATATGAATCATGGATCAAGCGCAACGAAAGCCGGCTGCACACCTGCACGGCAGCCGCCGGAGAGATCCTGGCGGTGCGGCGGGAGCTGTTCCCGCAATTTCCCGCCGACGTGGTCAACGACGATTTCTACATCCTGCTGCACGTGCTGCGGTCAGGATTCCGCGTGGCATACGTGCCCGCGGCTGAATCCTGGGAGAGGGTATCGCAGAGCGCGGAAGACGAGGTCAAACGCCGCGCGCGGATCAGCGCCGGGCGTTTCCAGGCCGTGAGCCGCTCGCTGGGCTGGCTGCCCTGGAATGACCCGCTTGCGGTTTGGCAGATCATCTCGCATAAATATTTACGCCTGGCGATTCCCTTCGCCATGCTGGCGGCTTTGATCTCGAATATTTCCCTGGTATTTTTCAACCCGCAGAAAAGAAATTGGGCGACATGGCTGCTGGCCGCGCAGGTTGTTTTTTACCTGCTGGCGGCGTTGGGCAGAAGGTTCAAATTCAAAGGAATTGGCAAGGCGCTGTACCTGCCAGCTTTTCTGGTGGACAGCAACCTGGCGACGCTGCGCGGATTTTTCCGCCAGGTCCGTAAAGG
>CALGUJ010000425.1 GCA_937902055.1 uncultured Pelolinea sp. | reverse complement strand
GCAAGTAATTCACCGCGCCGGCGGGCGATGATCGCCTGGCCGGGCTGGCTTTTTCAGGCTGCCCCATCCAATATCGATGAATCCACAAAATCCGGTGAAAAACCGTTGGATTACGTGCGGCGTTTGGCTTACGAAAAATCCATGGTTGCCATCCCCCAGGCGCAATCCGGCGAAATGATCATTGCCGCAGATACCATCGTCGTTCGCGATGCGGATATCCTGGGAAAACCATCCGATGCGCAGAGTGCTTTTGTGATGTTAAAATCGTTAAAGAACCGGTCGCACCAGGTGATCACGGCAATTACCGTGCGGTTGGCAAACCGATCGGATTCCTGGCAGGATGTATGTATTTCTGACGTGCGCATGCGGAATTATTCCGACCAAGAGATCGAAGCGTACATCCAAAGCGGAGATCCCTTCGATAAAGCCGGAGGATATGCCATCCAAAATCCGCGTTTCAACCCCGTTGAGCATTTTTCCGGTTGTTACGCGAGCGTTATGGGTCTACCGTTATGCCACCTGGAGCGCACCCTGCGCCGGATTTCGGGCTATAACCCGTGTGATATGTCCGAAATTTGCCGAAAGAAATTAAAATATGATTGTCCGATCACCCGGCGGGTTTTAGCGGGTGAAGATATTGGGTAGAAAAGGAATCGAAATGAAAGAAGCCTTAAGCATATTAAAAAGAGGAATGTTTACAGCTTTGATCCTGGCTATGCTTCTCGCAAGCTGCGGGCCGCAGCCTGTGGCCGAATTACCGACGCCTCAAGCCGAGGTGACCACTGTCCCGGGCGTGGAATCCAACGCGCAGGCGTTTCTCACGGCCTGGCAAGCGGAAGATTACGCGGCCATGTATGCCATGCTTTCAAAGGATTCCAAAAAAGCTGTCAACCAGGCTGATTTTACAGCTTATTACCAGGATACGGTTTCCAACGCAACATTGCAATCGATCACTGCCCAATTATTATCCACCTCTCTCAGCCCCAACCAATCGACCGCGGCTTGCCATGTGACCTACAACACGGCTCTATTCGGATCGTTTGAACGCGATATCACTCTGCCTTTCGTTTGGCAGGAGGATGCCTGGAAACTGAATTGGGATTCCGGTTTGATCATTCCGGAATTGGGCGGCGGCAGCCGGCTTTCATTGGAAGTATTGAACAACACGCGCGGCTCCATTCTGGATCGCAATGGCAGCCCGATTGCTGAGCAAGCGACCGCCTGGTCGCTGGCTATTATCCCCAACCAGATCGAAGAGGGCAAGGAAGGCCAGCTACTGAGTATTTTGTCGGAATTGACCGGACGCACGGTCGAATCCATACAGGCTTCATACGACGACTTGCGTTTGACGGATTGGTACGTGGCCGTGGGAGAAGCCTCCGACGCAGAGGTCCAGGCCAATTGGGACACACTGGTCAGCCTGGGCGGATTGCAATTGAGCAGCTATAAAACCCGTTATTACTCCAACGGCGGTGTCGCACCGCAAGCGATCGGCTACGTGTTGGCCATCCCCACCGACCAGGTGGAGGCTTATAAGAAGAATGGTTATCTCGGCACCGAATCGGTCGGCATGGCCGGCCTGGAGCAGTATGCCGAGGAGTCATTAGCCGGAAAGCCTGCCGCCAACTTGTATGTAGTTGACGCCAACAACCAGGTGATTTCCAAACTGAATCAAGCTGACTCCAAGCTGGCGCAGAACATCACCACCACCATCGATAAAGAATTGCAGGTGCAGGCGCAAAATGCGCTGCTCGGATTCAAGGGCGCGGTCGTGGTCATGGAAGTGGATACGGGGCGTATTTTGGCGATGGCTTCCTCTCCCGGCCTGGATACCAACTTGTTCGATCCCAACAATACCAACTCTTCCGCGTTGTTGAATGATCAATTGAATGACGGCAATCAACGTCTGCTCAACCGGGTGGCTCAGGGCACCTATCCGCCGGGTTCGGTTTTCAAGATCATTGTGATGGCGGCGGCCCTGGA
Organism: uncultured Pelolinea sp.; assembly: GCA_937902055.1. Lineage (GTDB taxonomy): Bacteria > Chloroflexota > Anaerolineae > Anaerolineales > Anaerolineaceae > Pelolinea. The sequence goes on along the minus strand of CALGUJ010000425.1, from coordinate 3,230 downwards.
AAGTAATTTGTACACTACCGACACCACCTATTTCTGCGGTTCCTACTTTGAAGAACTGGAAGGCGAGAAATTCAAAGACTGGACAGTGGACAAGGGGTACGAACCGAGCGGTACCTTGACCCTCACCCAGGGCCTGATCCGCTCCTGCAATCCCTGGTTCTATCACCTGGGGCTCGACCTGTTCCGCCAAAAAGGCGCCAAATTTATTTCCGATCTGGCGCGCGGATTTGGTATGGGCAGCGCAACCGGCATCGAACAAGTGGATGAAGAGACCGGCCAGGTGGTCGACCCGGCTAACGATGGCGACGCGGTGCAGCAGGGTATTGGTCAGGGTGACATGCTGGTTACTCCCTTACAAATCGTGCGCTTCACGGCTGCCATCGCCAACGGCGGCACGCTTTACCGGCCACAATTGATTGAAAAAATCACCAATTCCGGCGGCGTGGATCTTTCCACTTTCGCGCCTGAATCGCAGGGTACTTTACCCATCGCCGCGACCACGCTGGAAGCCATCCAGACGGCCATGCGCGGCGTGATCAGTTCGCGCAGCGGCACTGCCCGCGAAGCTCTGGGCGATTTCTCCATCCCGGTGTTCGGAAAAACCGGCACGGCGGAAAATCCCATGGGCAATTCACACGCCTGGTTTACCGGCTATACTGATGAGGATCGCGAAGACCTGCCGGATATCGCGGTGACCGTGATCGTGGAGAACGGCGGCGAGGGCTCGGAAGTGGCTGCTCCCATCTTCCGCAGAGTCCTTGAAACCTATTATTTCGGCGCTCCCAAGAAATTGTTCCCCTGGGAGGTGAAGTTCAACGTCACCAAGACGCCCACTCTGCAATTTACCCAGACGCCCACAGCAGGCACGGAGGACGGCGGGCGGCAATCCACGCCCACGCCACCGGCTGGATGAGCACAGCTTTGATTCAAGGGTTGGTGATCCGCCAGCAAGCGGGTTTTTACGCGATCTTTGCTGAAAACAGGGAGATTACCTGCAAACTGCGCGGAAAGTTTAACGAAAAAAAAATTAATGAAGACCTGGCCGCGATTGGGGACCGGGTCTTGATTACTTTGCTATCCCCGAGCGAGGGCGTGATTGAGAAAGTCATGCCGCGTGAGAAGGCGTTTTACCGGCTGGCGCCCACCACGCGCGGCGAAAGCAAGCAGATCCTGATCGCAAACCCCGACAAAATATTCCTGGTTTTCGCTTGCGCCGAACCCGCACCCAGCTTGCGTATGCTGGATCGTTTTCTCGTGATCGCGGAAAAACAAAAAATTCCTGCCGTGATCGTCGCCAACAAAGTAGACCTGGTGGGCGAGCAGAAAGCGCGCGAAATTTTCGATGTCTATCCCCGCCTGGGGTACAAGCTGATCCTGACATCGGTTAAACAGGAACTGAACATCGACCTGCTCCGATGCGAAGTGCAAGGCAGCATCAGCGCTTTTTCAGGACCTTCGGGAGTGGGTAAATCCAGCCTGTTAAATGCCGTCCAGCCCGGTTTGGGTATGTTGATCGGAAGGCTGAAGGAATCTTCGGGCAAAGGCCGCCACACGACCGTAGTCCGCCAGTTGATCCGGCTGGAAGATGGCGGCTTTGTGGCGGATATGCCGGGACTGCGCTCGTTATCTCTATGGGATACGCACCCGGAGGAATTGGATGGTTATTTCCCTGAACTGCGCGACCTGGTGGCCGATTGCCAGTTCAACAATTGCAGCCACATCATGGAGCCCGGCTGCGCGGTGCGGCGGGCGCTTGCGGAAGGCAGAATACACCCGGCGCGGTACGAATCCTACGTCAAGCTGCGAAATGGCGATGAGTAGAGTTTCGATGTTCTCTCGGAATGGCTTATAATTCGCGAAATTTGTTGAGGAGATGTCATGAGTCAGAAAAAAATCATTTCGGTTGTCCTGATATTCACAATAGGGATGCTCTCCGCTTGCCAGGCGATCAAGCTGATTGAACCGACTGCTACGCCCCTGCCGCCTACTCCAACGCCGATCCCGCCAACCGAATTGACCATTTGCATGCGATCTGAACCTGATTCTCTTTACCTATACGGCCTGGATTCGCAATCGGCGCGTGACATCTTGTCGCTGATCGCCGAGCAGCCGCAGACACAAACCGATGGCACTCCCGACCCAGCCATTTTAGAGTCAATCCCCAATTTCAGTGATGGCAGCGCTGTGCTCACGCCGGTCAGTGTGCGGGCCGGCGACCAGGTGGTCAATGCCTATGGTCAGTTGATCGCCTTGCAGGCCGGGGCGCGGGTTTTCCCCAGCGGCTGCACCACCGCCGCCTGCGCGGTGATTTGGGACGGCACTTCTGATTTACAAATGGACCAGGCTTCGACCACTTTCCATTTGAAAACAGGCGTGAGTTGGTCGGATGGCCAACCATTGACTGCCGCGGAATCAGTTTTTAGCTTCAACCTGGCCTTTGATGCCGATTCGCCGGTAGATAAAACCCTGGTGAATAAAACCGCCAGCTATGCCGCTGTCGACGAAACAAGTGTGCAATGGGTGGGCAAACCCGGATTGCTGCCCGGGGATTTCAGTGATTATTTTTGGCTGCCGCTGCCGCAGCATGCCTGGGGTGATGCGTCCGCTGCCGATTTGCTGATTTCGCAGCAAGCGCAGGAAAACCCATTGGGTTGGGGGCCTTACGCGCTGGATGAGTGGATGCGCGGGGATTACCTGCGCCTGAAAAAGAACGATCTTTATTTTCGCGCCAGCGAGGGGCTGCCGAAATATGATTATGTCATTTTTAAGTTCATTCAATCCACAGATTTGAATCAGGAATTGAGCGGTGGCTGCGATGTGATCGCGGACGATGCCATCGAAACCCAATGGCTGGCTTCCAATGCCGCCAGCCTGGAAACATCGGGTTTTGAATTACGGAATATCGATTCGGGTAGCCTTGAATTCCTGGCGCTGGGGATCAATCCGGTTTCTTACGATGATTCCTATTATCCCTATGGCGCCGACCGCCCGGACATCTTCGGCGACGTCAACACGCGCAAAGCCATCGCGCTGTGCATCGACCGGCAGGGCATCCTGGATGAACTGACTGGCGGATTGGCGAAACCAGCCGACACTTACCTGGTGAAAGAAAACAACCTGTTGAACGGCCTTGCCTTGAGCCAGTACGCCTACGACCCGGCTCAGGGGAAAGCCCTGCTCGACCAGCTCGGCTGGAAAGATTATGACCAGAATCCCGCCACCCCGTTGAC
>CALGUJ010000424.1 GCA_937902055.1 uncultured Pelolinea sp. | reverse complement strand
GACCGCTTTATCGATGATCAATGGGGGCGCAAATCGGATGGTGGTATCGTGCGTTTCTTTCGCCAGGATGCCTTTTTCCTGCAGTCCTTCACAATACCCTCTGGCCAGTCCGGCTTCAGGCTTGAGTTCCACGCCGATCAGCAGACCTCTTGATCGTATTTCACGAATATTCTTTTGCGGCATCTCTGCCAATTGTTCGTTGAAATATTCGCCCATTAAGGCTGCGTTTTCTACCATGCCTTCTTCTACCACGACTTTCAGGGCTGTGCGGGCCACGGCGGCGCCCAACGGATTACCGCCAAAAGTGGAGCCGTGTTCACCGGGGCGGAATAATCCCAGGATTTCCGCGGAGGAAAGAACCGCGGAAACCGGGTAAAAACCACCCGCCAGAGCTTTTCCGATGATCATCATATCCGGCTTGACGTTTTCGTGATCGCATGCGAACAACTTCCCGGTTCGGCCTAATCCAGTCTGGATTTCATCCGCGATGAAGAGCACATTATTGTTCTTGCAGATATCGGCGACTTTCTTCAGATAACCACTCGGGGGTATGATCACGCCGCCTTCTCCCTGGATCGGCTCCAGCATAACAGCGGCGGTGTTGGGCGTGATGGCCGCTTCGATGGCGGCGGTGTCGCCATATCTCACCGAGATAAATCCGGGTGTAAACGGGCCGAAATCTTCCCGATATAGATCATCGGAGGAGAACGATACAATGGTCACCGTGCGCCCGTGAAAATTACCGTCCGCAACAATGATCTCGGCTTTGTTTCGCTCGATCCCTTTGACCCGATACGCCCATTTGCGGGCTAACTTGATGGCGGTTTCCACCGCTTCGGCGCCGCTGTTCATCAAAAGGGACATTTCGTATCCAGTCAGCTCGGATAATTCCTTGAAAAGCAGCGGCATCTGGTCGTTGCGAAACGCGCGCGAGGTCAGGGTGATTTTTTGCATTTGATCTTGCATGGTTGCCAGGATCTTCGGATGCACGTGGCCCTGGTTGAGCGCGCTGTAAGCACTTAAGCAGTCCAGATATCGCTTGCCTTCGACGTCATAAACCCAAACACCCTCGCCGCGCGTGAGAACGACATCCAGGGGCTTGTAATTATGCGCGCCGTATCGATCCTCCAGATCGATGTAGTCTTGGTTTTTCATGGTCATCTACGCCAGCAATTCCACCAGAATGGCTTTCTGGGCATGCAAGCGGTTGTGCGCTTGCGGGAACAGGGCTGATTGCGGGCCATCGGCTACTTCATCGGTGATTTCCTGCCCGCGGTGTGCCGGCAGACAGTGCATGACAATGGCGTTCGGGCTGGCCAGCTTCAGCAAAGCATTGTTCACCTGGTAAGGCGGGAAGACGGCTTTGCGTTTTTCTGTTTCCGCTTCCTGGCCCATGCTGGTCCAGGTGTCCGTGTAGATCACATCGACGCCTGATACTGCTTCCTTCGGATCGCGCAAGGTCTTAATGCTGATGCCGCTGACTTTCGCCATTTCTTTTGCGTCTGCCAGGGCTTTAGCGTTGAGGTCATATCCTTCAGGCGAAGCGATGGTAAAATCCATACCCAATTTGGCGCAGGCATGCAGCAGGGAAGTGGCCACATTGTTGCCGTCGCCGATAAATGACACTTTGAGGCCGTCCATGTGGCCGAATTTTTCGTAAATGGTCATCACATCCGCCATGGCCTGGCAGGGATGGTTGTAATCGCTTAACCCGTTAATCACCGGGATGGAAGCCCATTTCGCCAATTCCAGGACGTGTTCATGCGCGAAAACGCGCGCCATGATCCCGCTGACATAACCTGAAAGAACACGGGCAACATCCGAGATGGCTTCCCGTTTGCCTAAACCAATTTCATCGGGGGAGATGAAAAGGGCATCCCCGCCCAGGTGGCGCATTCCCATGTCAAAACTGATGCGCGTGCGCAAGCTTGGTTTACTGAAAAGCATTGCCAGGACTTTCCCCTTGAGGATTGGCTCGTTCCCCTTTTCAAAATATTCCTTCTTCAGCTTGACAGCCAAATCAAGCATTCTCTTGAGATCTTCCGCTGAGTAATCAGCAATTGCGATGAAATCCTTTTTCATAACACCTCTTCAATTTTGACTGCCCAAGCAGTATAGCATTAGTTCCTCATTCTAATCAATGAGGAATTAACTGGAATCTATATGAAGTTTTATACAATTATCGGAGTGATTTTTTAGATTCGTTAATAGCAATATGATAAAAGTAACGGCCGAAAATTGATGGGAATAGATAGAGCAGTTTGCCTTCCCATCCCGGTACGATCGTGAATTGCCTGCGGCTGATCCCCCTCAACACGGCTTCGGCCACTTTATCGGGGCTCATCACGCTTCCGGTGGAATTGATCTTGCGCGTGATTTCGGGGATGATGGAATGCTCAAATGCCAGTTGCGGCGTATCCGTATCCGGTGGAAAGACAACCGAAACGTCGATACCATAGGCTTTCAATTCGGCGCGAAGGCAGCGGGAAAAACCTCGGACGGCATATTTTGAGGGTGCGTAAGCGGTGTAACCGTAAATCCCGACCAAAGCCGCCAGCGAGGAGACGTTGACAATATAACCGGATCGCTTTTCGAGCATGCCCGGCAAAACCAGCTTGGTCAGGTTCACCGTGCCGAGATAATTAATATTCATGACGTCTTCGAATATTTTTATATCCAGGTTGATAAACTCGCCCGGGTAAGCGATTCCCGCGCAGTTGATCAGCACGTCGAATGAAGTATGGATCTGGCTGAAAACTTTCTCAAGCGAGTGAAATTCGCTGACGTCTGCAGCGAAAGCATCGATTACCTGTTCACCGGATGTACGGAAGGCTTCCAAATCCCGGCAGGCAGAATCCAGCAAGGCTTTCCTGCGGGCCAGCAGGGAAACGTTGGCGCCGGCCCGGATGAATTTTTTCGCAAGTGCGAATCCGATACCGCTGGATCCGCCTGATATTAAGATATTCTTGCCGGAAAAAGTCGGATCAACCATGCCATGTTCCTGTATAAAGTAGATTTAATGAAAACGCCTGTGGACTAATGGCCGCAGCAGCTGCAGGAACCGCCTGAACAATTCCCGCAAGAATGCGACTGGCCGCCAACCGAACCGTGTTCATTATGGGTATAACACTTGGAAAGCAGGCGCGTTGTGTCTTTGCTCTCGCATTTTTCGCAGGAAATGGCGTCATCCGCCGCGTTCATCGGCCGAATGGCATCAAAAGTCGATCCACACGTGTTGCATCGGTATTCATAGATAGGCATAAAAAGAACTCCAGAAACAAATTCGCATAATCTTATCAAGCATTTCGATTTTTGACTATAACAATCGGGTTTGCATGCTAAAATGATAATTAAGTATGGAAAAAAATATACAGTTGGATGAATTGGAAGTCGCTTTGCTGGGTTTTCTTTATAACCAGCCAAAACACGGTTACGATTTGTATAAAGAAATTTCCAGCCTCTCGGGCATTGGGTTGGTATGGCACGTGAAAATGGGGCACCTGTACGCGATGTTGCATCGCTTGGAAGAAAAAAAGTGGGTGGACTGCACCGTCACCCAACAGGGAAACCGCCCGCAGCGCAATCAATATACAATCACCCAATCCGGTATACGAAAGTTCGACGATTGGCAGGTGCAACCGGTTCAAAGGGGCAGGGAATTCCGGATCGCATTTCTGTTGAAAATGTATTTTGCGTTACAGCGCGGCGAGCAAGACATCGATCTCTTGATCGCCAATCAAAAAAATGCCTGTGAAACCTGGCTGGCGGATTTGGATGAACTAACAAAAGAAAATCCACAGCCGGATTTTTACCGCGTCGTGCAAAAATTCAGGCAAACGCAGATTCGCGGATACATTAACTGGCTCGAATGGTGCGCTAAGAATTTCAGCTGATCAGATAATTGTCATCTACAACTACAGGGGCATTGAAGACTGACGCGCAATGAAAAAAGGGAAAATTATCCTCATCAGTGGAGAGCGTAACGCGGGCAAAACGCTGTTTTGCATAGCCTTGAAAAATGCCCTTTCCGACCTTGGAAGGTCCTG
>CALGUJ010000423.1 GCA_937902055.1 uncultured Pelolinea sp. | reverse complement strand
CCTGTGGATGAGCAGGCCTATTCGCAAACCATGCAGACGGAAATCGATGAACTGGTTGCTGCCTATCGGGAGCAGTCCGGGGAATGGGTGATTGTTTCCAACGAAGTGGGCCTGGGGGTGGTGCCGGCTTACGAGATGGGGCGTTATTACCGCGACGCACTAGGGCGCGCCAACCAGCAGATTGCAGCCGCGGCTGACCGCGTGATCTTCATGGTGGCGGGAATCCCCATGGTCGTAAAATAAAAAGCGCAGACAGGAATGTCTGCGCTACGTGTAACTGGCAGGCTTAATTGCGGTCGCAGAAGATGTGCACCGCCTCGCGCACGAAAGCCGCGCCGCCTTTGCGGATGCGTTCATAATTGACCGCGAAACGCGGATCGGCCACCCACATATCCGCCAGGTTCCGCAGCATTGCCTTGTCGATCGCGTAGAAATAGCGATTGATGTAGCCCATATAATCGGCAATGGCCGCCTGGATTTGCGGATCGTCCGCTCTCACCCGCTCGTCCCCGCCGACCATGCGGCGCGTGATTTCCTGCCCTTCGGCTTTGATGGCTGCTTTTTCATCCGCGGAATAAGCGCCCCAGCGCTTTTGCGATTCGGCGTAAGCGGCAGTGTTTCCCCAGCGCTGGCGCGCTTCTTCTTCATATTGGGATTCGTCGAATCCCTCGAAAATTTCATTCTCTTTCATTTGACTTTCTCCTTTGAGAGTGTGAATGGTTTGGTCGATCGTGTGGATCAACCTGTCCAGGCGCTGGCGGCGGTTCAACAAAGCCGAGCGGTGTTTTTCCATTGCGTCCAACGGATTAAAGTCCGGCCGGCTCATGATGATCAGGATGTCATGCAAAGGCACATCCAGCTCGCGATAAAACATGATCTGCTGTAACCGCAGCAGGCTGCCGCGATCGTAATACCGATAACCGTTCCCGCCAATCTGGATTGGCGCCAAAAGCCCAATTTGGTCGTAGTAACGGATGGTGCGCGTGGTCACGCCTGCCAGATCGGCAATCTGCTTGATACTGTATGCCATTTTTTCACCTGTCTTGGATGATCTTACACCTTTACGTAACGTCAATGTCAAGGGTAAAAAAATACCGCTTTGCAGCGGTATTTGTGATTAATTCAGTTTAACTTCCCTGAAAAGAGGATTTCTGCTTGGCCAATTTTTTCAACATTTTTTTACGGTCTTTCCGCTCCAGCTTGATGCCGGTAGTGATGGTTGTATAAGTGAAGAAGAAGAACAATAAGAAAATTACGAGTGTGACAACCAGGTTATACAACTGGACAGGCGCGTGCAGCCAGGGCAGGGTGATTTCCGGATTCCCAACAAAGAACATAAAGATATTGGTCAGGATGGCGATAAAGCGCACCTCGGTCGGCCCGAGGGATGCGTAAGAGATCTTGAATTCGCCTTTGACCGAAGTGGTGATGTAAACCAGGTTGGCCATGCATTGATAGCCGACCAGGGCCAATAGCGCCAGGGTCAGGTCGACGTAAGGAGAGAGGCCGATGCCTACAAAGATCAAAACCTCGCTGATGGTGTCGATGGTGTGATCGATGAAGAAACCGTAGCGCGGCCGTTCAATTTTACGATAACGCGCCAGGTTGCCGTCCAGGCTGTCGCCGAACCAATTCAGAAAAAAGCCGAGATTGGCCAGCCAGAAAAAATTCTTGTCAAAATTGGTTAGATAATAGCTGACACCGATCAGCACGGACGCGAAAAAACCGAGAAAAGTCAGGTGATCCGGTGTCACCCATTGAGGCATGTGAGCCACCAGCCAGGCGATAGCCGGCCTTTCCAGCGGGCCCAACAGAATATTATTGACCCGATGGTGTTTTTTGATCTTTTTGAGTTCTTTTTCTTTTTTTGCCATATCTTATTCTACCTTTTTTACGTCCGATCAGGGCATTTTTTCCAATGCAAACGGCCAAAGTGGATAAGTCATGGCCCATTGGGTGGGGTAATCGCGGATGAATGGTTCAGCCAGTTGTAAGACTGTTTCCGCGTTTCTTTCTATTTCATCGGTGGCGTTATCGAAAGGCTTTAACGTTACCGGGCCGGAGCACTCCAGCGTGTAATTTTCTTCCGGCGATCCAACGCAGGCGACCAGCAGGATGGCAGCGTTGGTTTGCAGCGCCATGCGCACATAGCTGACAGGCAGGGGAGCTGGGTGGCCAAAGAAATGCGGGTAGTAATTTGTTTGGGGCAGCGGCCGTTCCAGGCCGGTGATCACGATGCCGCCTTCCCGCAGATGAGTTTTCGCCAGCCGCATGCTCTCGGTGGACATGGGCGTGATGTTGATGCCGATATCCCGACGCAGGCGGTTTTGCCACTGATAGCTGGGGCGCGGCTGCGGATAGGATAAGGCTTGCACATTATACCCATGCAACGCCATGGCGCGCCCGGCGAAATCGAAATTGCTCAGGTGGGGAGCCACCAGCAAGGTTCCCTCTTTATTTTTCGTGCGGGCTTCCAACAATTCCACCAGCCTGGGGCTGAGAGTCACCCTTTTCAGGATTGCCGGATAGTTGTAGAGATTATGGTAAAGGTCAAAGAGGTTTCGGGCGGTTTGTCTGAAATTTTCGCGCACGAGCTGGTCCAGTTCTTCTCTCGGGAGGTTCTCACCGGTTACGATCCAAAGGTTGGCGCGTACTGCGCGAACCATGCGGGAGTCTTGATGAGAAGAAATCCAATCGGCGACTCTGTCTGCGAGTCGATACCCGGTTGCGGGTTTCATTGATTTAGCGATGCCCAGGATAATTCCAATGCCGATACGGCTATTAATGATGGATTCCAATGACATATCGCTAATGTTAACACAAATCAATAATCGAAGATTCACCCCCGGATAATCTAAGAATTTTTTTACATTAATAAAAATCACCCTACGCACACCGCCGCAATTTTCGGCATTCGGGATCGGTAATGTTCGCATCTGTGCGGATGAAAATCAGCCGGTAATTTTGCCGAATTTATTCCATAAAACGAACATATAGGAACACAAAACATGTGCGTATGTGTGCTATATTTTGACCTGGAACATTTCGGCACATAGAATGGGAGGGTAGACATGCTAAAAGAAGAGCGACAACAAATCATCATTCGTGCGTTGGAACAGAACGGCAATGTGAAAGTGAATGAGCTTGCCGATTCTTTCAACGTCTCACGCATGACCATTCGTAGGGATCTATATGAGATTGAAAAAGGCAATCTTTTAAAGCGGATTCATGGCGGAGCAATTCTGCCGCTGCGTTCACCTGCTTATAACCAGTTGCCCACAATCAAACGGATGGATTTGATGAAGGAGGAAAAAATCAGGATCGCCAA
>CALGUJ010000422.1 GCA_937902055.1 uncultured Pelolinea sp. | reverse complement strand
TTCATGGAACCGATTCCCTGACAACCTGCTCCTGGAGGTCATCCAGGTTGAATTATCGAACGCAGATCGCACCGCCGGTTATGAATCGATCCTGGCCAGGAAAGGGGTTCATCTGAATCCGGAAATCTGGCGTGTGTATGCGGGGCTGGGGAAATGTTATTTCGAGAATGGGCAATTTGATCTGGCTGTTGTGAACCTGCGCGAGGCAGGTAGAACTCAACCGCAGAACCCGGACATCAACTTGTTGCTGGTACGGGCATTTTCCAAAATGCGGCTGTTTGAAGATGCTTACGAGGTTTTTCAGGGATGGGTTCGAAACGGCGTGATTGAATTGGCCGATGTGATTGAAGTCAATGCCTGTCTGGGTGAAATGGAAAAATGGCAGCAGCGGCTGGAACACACGGCAGCCTTGCATCCGCAAAGCCAGGCATTGAAATTCGGTTTGGCGAAATTTTACCTCGACCGGCATGACCAGAACAAAGCCCTGGAGACGATCCGCCGTGAACTGGCAGCGCCTTTGCTCAGCGTTCGGGATCGCCTTGCGGTAGCCCAGTTGCTGATCGATTCCGGAATCAAAGAATCGGCTCTCCAGATCCTGGAAACTTACTTAACAGAAACCGAGATGATTCAGGAAGGTGATTTGCTGGATTGTGCATTTCTTTTCTATCAAACCGGCGAATATCAGCGCGCATTGACCTTGGTCAATCTGATGGAGAAGGTCGATTACGCGGTATTGGCATTTAAAGCCGACCTTTATCAAATCACCGGCTTCCGGGATGAAGCGCAGTCGGCATTCAGGATGGCGCTTGATTTGCTTGAAAAGAGTCCGGAAGCCCTGGCGGACCATCAGAATAAAAATATCCATTCTCCGCGAGTCTGGGAAGACGTTGTTCGCAATCCCAACACGCTTTACCTGGCATTGCTTGAAAGCCGGTTGGCGCAGGGTGATTTGACGGAAGCATTAGAAGAAGCTAAGGAAACGCTGGAAAAAATTCCGCAAGATTTCAGATTGAAAACGTTGGTGATGAACCTGGCTTGCATCGCCGGGGAAAATGGGATTTTGGAGAAATTGCTGGATTCAGTCAATGAAATCGATACGGTCGAGGCTGCGGCTGATTCCATCTGTATTTGGGGAGAGGCTGCGCTAAAACTTGGACGGGAGATTCAGGCGGCTGACTTGTTATCGCAATGCCTTGAAAGATTTCCGGATTCGAAACGCGTGAAAGCCCTGCAAGCCAGGATGCTGAAACGCAACGGGAATATGGCAGACGCACAAGCGGTTTTTGAAGAGGTAATGGCGGATCAACAGGCTTTGCTGGCGTCTCAGCCGGGTTGGGCGGAAGCGCATTTGTTCTGGTTGGCGGAAACCGCGCTGGACTTGGAAAAATACGAACAGGCCCTCCAGATTTGCCAGCAGCTCCGACGCAAGATCCAAAAGGCTGATTTACTGGAATCAATATTTTTAAAAGCCCTCGCTCAAGTTTCATTTGAAAATTGGGTCAACAGGCGGCTGCAAGCGGCCGCGCATCTTGTGGCTCTGGATGAGGAGATCGACCGCCTTTTCAATGAAATAGCACAGCAATCCGATCATAAAATGAATAGCGATAATTACAACGATGCGTGCAACTTGATCCGGGAAATCCCGGTTTGGTTGGAAGATGGGAATGTTGATTATCGCGCCTTGGCAACTCAAACGGCTATCAGTCCACACGCAGCGATGGTTGCTTGTTTCAAGGTTGAAGGCGGCAATAAAGATGAAATTTTAATGGAGAAACATCCAAATGATCCGCGATTGGTGTTGGTGTACGCCATCCTGGCTTTGGATGATGAGCCCGAGAAGGCTTTAAAATACCTTACCAATTTAATGCGCAGCAGCGTGAACTTACCCCAGTATTACGCTGCTTTGGCGTTGCTCAAACAAAAAATGGGGCAGCCGGAAGATGCTTACGCAGCCATCAACCTGGCGCTGGCTGCCTGGCCGAACGAATATAAGTGGCATATCCTGGCAGGTGAAATCAGTAAAGCTGCCGGCGACGTGCACACCTCGCTGAACCATTTCCAAAAAGCGGCCGAGATGGACCGGAATGGGGAAAGCCAGATCTATCTGGGCAAATTAAATCTGCAAGCGGGGAATTATCTCGGGATCTCTTTCCTTGAAACGCAATTAATGGGAAACGAACAAGACTTCGAGAGCCTGCTTGAATTGGGCGAATTGAGCCTGAAGAACGATAAACCGCAGAAGGCGGTAAAGTATTTTGAAAAAGCCAAGAAGATCGATCCGGCTGATTACCGCCCTCATTTGGGTATCAGTCGCCTGGCATTGAAAATCGGGAATCTCAAAAAAGCCCAGGAGAACCTGGAAGTGGCTTACCTGATTGCGCCCAACCAGCCGGCTGTCCGCAAGCAAAAGGCCGCCATTCTTGAGCAAGCAGAAGGCGTTAAAGCGGCTCTTGATTATTTGGATCAGGAAAATAATCCGATTAACGATCAAGGGAATGAATTAACCGTTCTGAAATCGCGTTATATCGCGGAACTGCAGGGCGATGAACAAGCTTTGGATTATCTGTTGAGCCAGCAGGGTAAACCGGGCAATCGTGACCTGCAATTGGAGCTCGCGCGCCATTATTTGAAGATGGGAAGGTTAAACGAAGCAATAGAAGCTGCTGAAAATGTTCAGCGAACCGATCCAGGTAATCCTTACCCGTTGGAGCTGATGGCCACGGCGGCGCAGCAAAATGGCGATCTGGATAAAGCCGTCGACTTGCTGATCAAAGCGGTTCAGGTAAATCCCTTTGAACCGGTTTTCTACCTGGATATCGCCAAGATATACCAATCCCGGCGGGATAATCAGCAGGCTATCGAGATTTTGGAGAGCGGTATTCGGACGAATCCTTACCATTTCGACTTGCTGCATCATCTGGGGCTGCTCTACTACCAGCAAGGCGCTTACAGACAAGCCGACATCTGCCTGCGGCAGGCTGCGGCGATCCGGCCTGAAGACGAGAATTTGAAAAGAATGTTGAGCACATTAACGAATGCCAATATAATACAAGAAGAACCCATCACAAATTTGGCTGACTTCGAGGAATAGAGCATGTGCGCAGCAGTCGCAATCAATCGCAGTGACCTTGAGAAAATTTACAATGCGGGGTTGAAGACCACGCAATTTTCATTTTTAAATGAATTGCTGCAGCAATGGCTGGATAAATATCCGGCTGATATCGATTGCCGTTACAAAGAGGCGCAGATCAGCCATTTGCAGACGAATGACCGCGCCGCAAGCAGGCAGTTGGAAGATATCCTGATATCGGACCCTGAATTCGTTCCGGCTTACGAGTTATTAAGCCGGCTCGGTGTTGGCGAGAATAAGAAAGCCGTCAATTCAGCTTTGCACGTGTTGACCGGTAAAGTGGAGGACATCAACGAGATTTATCCTTGGGCGGTGACCTTGCGGGCTGTCAGGCAGGGTATTCGAAAGAAAGAATACTCCCAGAGCGAGAAACTGCTGCGCAATCTGATAGTCGCTGAACAGCAAAACCTGCTGGCCGTGATCGAACATTGCCGGTTGTCCAGCCTGGTCGACGAAAGTAAAACTTTGCTCCAGCTAACGGGGATTTACCATAAACGCTGGCCGAATTGCCTGCAGATTGACCTGTGGCGCGCCAAAGCCATGTACGATACGGACAGCGAAGCCGAAGCCATCACCTTGCTGCATAACTGCGTCAGCCGCGATCCCGGAGGGATCACCGCAACCCGCATGTGGGGTATCGGCCACGATTTCTCTTCGCTGTGGCCAAAACAACAAACGGTTGAGCTGACGCTTCAGATTCCTTCCAACCTGTCTGTGGCCCTAAACTGGAACCGCCTGGGCGCCGGAACGCCTGCCGCGCATATGGTCGTCAATCCGGCGGGTACTCAGCGCAGAAACCCGCCTGAACAGGTTGAGTTTGAATCAACCGTCAGCGGGCGGAAAAACAGCACCGCCTCGGCCACGCCTGTTTACGTGATCATCAGTACGCGGCTGGGATTGGAAGCAAAATACGGAGCGAAAACCTGCGAAGTAGTGATACAAAAAATGGAAGACCTGGCGGCGGTCATCCGAAAAAAACCGAAATGGGAGTCAGCGGTTTTTCTGCCGGATGATTTCAGCTACTCAGGCCAATGGGGTTTGACCAATATCAGCGCGATCGATCCCTGGAAGATCAAGTTGGCCCTGGGCGACCTGGATAAAGCGCTCAAAGCCAAATCCCGGATGATCGGGGCGGTCCTGATCGTTGGCTGCCATGAAGTTGTGCCGTTCCATAAACTACCGAATCCGACGGACGACACGGATGAGGAAGTGTTATCCGATAATCCATATTCAACTACTTCCGGCAACTACCTTTCTCCGGAATGGCCGGTGGGCAGATTTCCCGGAGAAAAGGGAAACGACGCCGGATTGATTTTGGAACAACTGCGCCACTCGATTGAATTCCAGAAATCAACTCTGCAAAGCACTTCGTTCTTCAGCCAGGCTTTTTCAATTCTTTCGGGGCAGATCAACCCGGCAAATTTGTTCCGTAGTTTGCTGAAAAAACCGCGCGATTATGGGTACACAGCCGCGGTTTGGCGGAGATCATCGCTGGCTGCTTTTCGGCCGATCGGCACCGGATCCGACTTGCGGGTTTGCCCGCAATTCGACGCGGATACTATCGACATCGACAACCTGATGAAGGCCAAATGCGCATATTTTAATTTGCATGGCATCGGCACCACACCTGAATGGTACGGGCAGCGCGATTACAGCGAAAATGTGGAAGGTCCGGATTTTCCGGTCGCGATCAGTACGGCGAAAATCCCCGCAATAGCGAACAACATCGATTTGATCGTCAGCGAAGCCTGTTACGGCGCATACGTAATGGACAAGACGATTGACGAATCCATGGCGCTGAAGTTGATCTCGGTAGGCTGCCAGGGATTTGTCGGTTCGACCTGTGTTGCTTACGGTTCGGTTTACACGCCTTTGATCGGCGCCGACCTGTTCAGTTTTATCATGTGGAAATACACCAAGGATGGTTATTCATTCGGCGAAGCATTTATGCAGGCCAAACTCGGATTGATCACTGTGATGAACCAGCGTCAGGGTTACCTCGATGGGGAAGATCAAAAAACGCTTCTGTCATTCGTGCTCTACGGCGATCCGCTGGGATACCTGGAGCCGAATGTGTACCTGGAAAAGGCCATGTCGCGAGATGGACACAACCTGGAATTCAAGGCTGTCAGCGACCAGGATGGCGCATTGACCCAGGCGCCGCGTATTTCCAAAGAAGTAGCCGCCAATTTAAACGAGATGATGGCAACCTATCTGCCGCATCTGGGCAGCGCGTCAATGAAGGTCAGGGAGCACCAGATCCGTGTCAATAAAATGGTGCAGGCCGGCGCAAAGGACGTCGCCGGTGCTGCCGGCGATTCGAACCTGGCATTCCGCACGCAGGTGACCTACAGCCAAAAAACCAAAATCGCTCACAATACGCATGAGCAATTCGCGCGTGTAACCCTTGACGAAGACGGAAAGGTGATCAAACTGGCGGTTTCGCGTTAATAAGTTGGATTTTCCCCTTTTCATTTATAATTCAATTTCACTTTATATTTTATCGAGGAGCGTATGCCGAATACTTTATCAGGTAACCAGATACGGAAAGATTTTATCGATTTCTTCATTCAAAAAGGACATAAATTCGTACCCTCCGCATCGCTGGTGCCCGGAGGCGATCAGACATTGCTGTTCACCAATGCCGGCATGGTGCAGTTCAAAGATGTATTCCTCGGAACCGATCAACGCCCCTATACGCGCGCGGTGAATTCCCAAAAGTGCATGCGCGTAGCCGGAAAACACAACGACCTCGACGACGTCGGCCGCGACGATTACCATCACACTTTCTTCGAGATGCTGGGAAACTGGTCTTTCGGCGATTATTATAAAAAAGAAGCGATTGCCTGGGCATGGGAACTACTCACCGAAGTGTGGGGGTTGGATAAATCGCGCTTGTGGACGACTTATTTCAAAGATGATAAAGGGGAAGTCGCTACCGATGAAGAAGCCAGGGCAGCCTGGCAGAACCAATCCGGCATCCTCCCCGAACATATCCTGCCCTTCGGGCGCAAAGATAATTTTTGGGAAATGGCCGATACCGGCCCCTGCGGCCCATGCAGCGAGATCCATTACGACCGCGGCGCGGAATATTGCGACAAGGCTGACGACCCCAATCACAAATGCGGCGTGAACAGTGATTGCCACCGCTTCCTGGAACTTTGGAACCTGGTTTTCATCCAATATAATCGCATGGGCCCGACAATGCTTGATCCGCTGCCTGCCACCCACGTGGATACCGGCATGGGTTTCGAACGCATCGTTTCGGTGCTTCAGGGAGTGGATTCCAATTACCGCACCGATTTGCTGTTGCCCCTGATCAAGGTCGTTCAGGAATTGGCCGGGCAGACCGACGCTGAAAGGGATGCCAATTTCACGCCTTACCGCGTGATCGCCGACCATGCTCGCGCGGCCACCTTCCTGATCGCCGATGGTGTGGTGCCCGGTAATATCGGCCGCAATTACATCTGCCGCATGATCATCCGCCGCGCCGCGCGCTTTGCCAGCAAACTGGGTTTGAACGAGCCCTTCATGGCCAAAGTATCGGACAAGGTGATCGAGATCTACGGCGAAGCATACCCCGAGCTGGTGAAAAATAAAGCAGCCATCCTGGACAACCTGACCCGTGAAGAACAACGCTTCCAGAGCACGGTGGAGAGCGGCCTTTCCCACCTGGAAGATCAAATTCAGGCCATGAAAACCAATACCTTATCCGGCGAAGCCGCTTTTGACCTGTATGCGACGCATGGATTGCCTCTCGAGATCACGCGCGATGTGCTGCGCGAACGCAGCCTGGAAGTCGATCAGGAGGGCTTTTATAAAGCCATGGAAGCGCACCGCATCAGCTCTGGCGCCGGCAAGGAATTCGGTCCTTTGGGCGGAGAAAAAGCGGAATTTTACAGCCGCATCCTTGACCAGTTGAAGAGCGAAGGCAAGATCGGTCAGAACGGCATTGTCTACGATCCGTATATGGCACCTGAAACCCAAACGCGCATCGCAGCGATTATCAAAGGCAACGAACTTGTAGATCAAGCGGTCAAAGGTGAATCGGTGGAAATTGTCGTAGATAAAACCGGTTTCTACATCGAATCCGGCGGGCAGGTATCCGACAGCGGTGAAATTCGGTCGCAAAATGGCATGTTTTTCGTTGAAGATATGCGCAAACCGGCCGCCGGCATGATCGTGCATGTTGGCCGGGTAACGGAAGGCAGTCTAAAATCCGGCGATGCGGTTCAGGCGGTGGTTGATGCCAGCCGGCGGCAGGACATCATGCGCAATCATACTGCTACCCATTTGCTGCCTGCGGAG
>CALGUJ010000421.1 GCA_937902055.1 uncultured Pelolinea sp. | reverse complement strand
GGCAAATTCAACGCGGATGAGGTAAAAGAGCTCCTCGGCATACCCGCCGCGATCAAGGTGGTCCAGTTGATGCCGTTGGGCTATCCTGTCGAACCGGATGCGATCCAGAAAAAAAAGGCGCGCGTTTGCTGAAATTGTCAAATTTGATCGTTGGTAGGTCGAATCGGTTTCCTGTTCGCGCACGCACCGATTCAAATTTCAACCTCAATCCGCCGGGATTCCTGAAGTTGAAATCACGGTTGAGATGTTGTATATTCTGTTAAGTGAGAAGAACGGTTTCCAAGGGGTGGTAACGGAATGACGTCCGGGGAATGGACTTCGATTATCGTCGCGTTGATCAACGTCGTTGGGGCGATCATTTGCGCGTATATTGGCCGGAAAAATCAGGCGCCCAATCCCGAAAACAACGTTTCTCAAAAAAATAAAGCCCGGAAGGATTTCAAAAGAGAAACCAGGATTTTTCTATACCTGGCGCTGTTCTTTATTGCGCTTTTTTTTCTTCAGAAAGCGATCCGCCCTCCTCAAACCGATATCCGCATCACGTATCCCCAGAATCAGGCCTTGATCGATCGCATTGAGAATATTCAAGGGACGAGCCGGAATATTCCCGACGGATATCAAATGTGGTTGGTTATTTTTTCCAAAGATGTTGGAAAATTCTACCCGCAGGAAGATCCGATTCTGGTTGGGCCAAATGAGATGTGGAGCAAGAAATGCTATATCGGTTCTGACCGGGATGCGGGCAAGGATTTTGAGTTGATGGTAGTATTGGCCGATCCGAGCGCAAATTCGGTTTTTCTTGATTACATTGAAGAATCCGAATTGGCGGGCAAGTGGCCTGGCTTGAATGGTTTGCCGGAAGGCGCAGATGTTTATGCGAAAGTTAATGTGATTCGAAGATAGTTTTTATATCGCATTAATCGTATAAAAAACATCAATCTTCATATATAATGAAATTACATCACATGCAAACACCATAACGGGGGTACGTCACATCTGCGTCATTCGTCCGATCCGATCTTGAGAGGAGAAAAGAACCATGACGATGATCAAGTTTTTTTCACTGAAATCTAAAAAGGAAGTGTGGGTGGACAGCAGCAAAGTAACCCTGAAAACCATGAAAAACGGCCGCAAAGCCGCAGAGGCCGTCGACCCCGAAACCGGCTCGAA
Organism: uncultured Pelolinea sp.; assembly: GCA_937902055.1. Taxonomy (GTDB): domain Bacteria; phylum Chloroflexota; class Anaerolineae; order Anaerolineales; family Anaerolineaceae; genus Pelolinea. Next base: position 3,620 of record CALGUJ010000421.1, on the reverse strand, counting down.
AATGTTCAAATTCCTTTCCAAGGAAGAAGCCGCCCAACTCGGGTAATCCGAACCGGGATCCGGTTTTCCGACAATTGAATATCCCCATCCGCTTGGGATGTTGAATCCCAAGTGTTTTCTTGCGTCTAAAATCCGCCCGACCTGAAATTCAGGCGCTCAAAAATATTTGACAAAACAAATTCATTTATTATTTAATATCGGTAGCAATGCCAAAGATATGGTCGAGGAGGATAGATGCGAAAAAAAGATTTATACGAAGAGTTGATCCGGTATTATGAATTCCAAATCGGCTCGATGCCCCGCCGCGAGGATTTCAAGAAGGCATTGCAGGAGACTTTCAGCCGCGACGATTTGCGTTTCTTCTTCCAGCTTCCCTATCTAGGTTTTCTCAGCGAGGTGAAGCTGCAAAAGAAACTGGAAAAAATCGGCATCGCCGGGGAGAAAATGCAGGATTCACTTCAGCGCCTGATCCCCAAAGGGCTGGTGGACAAGTTCCAGAAAAACGGGGTTTGGGGGTATGAACGCGCTCCGATCATAGTGGTGCTGGAAATGGCGGTACGCGAGGGGGATGATTCGCTTTTCCGCCGCGTCACCGCCCAGGTTATGAATGACCTGATCGAAGGCGCCGCTGAAACGATCCCCACCCGCACACCCTATTACCGGGTGCTGCCGCTCGAGCCGGCCATCCAATCCTCCTCGCGCTCGACGGTGATCGAGGTCAATGCAGTCATCCCCGATCCGCGCCAGATCCTTCCTTTGGATGTGATTTCGGAAATGCTGAAGAAAGTTGACCTGATCGCTTTATCCAATTGCTATTGCCGCAGTTCAAAAAAGATCATCGGGGAAGCATGCAATCATCCATTGGAAACCTGTTTTTATTTTGACGAATTGGCTCAAATGAAATTGCAGACCGATTACGCCCGCCAGGTTTCCTACGAGGAAGCCATGCAAATTTTGTATGACTGTGAAACGCATGGGTTGGTGCACAACGTCAGCAATTGCGAAGGAAAAATCCAAACCCTGTGCAATTGCTGCGATTGTTCCTGCGGCGTTCTCAAGGCTTGGAATCGTGGCATGCGCAATACCACCGCGCCCTCGCGCTTCGTCGTCACGCTTGACGCCGCCAAATGTACGCTGCGCCAGGATTGTATTGCCGCCTGCCCGGTGGAAGCGTTATTGCTGATCGATGAAAAATTAATTGTTAATCCACAGAAATGTTTGGGCTGCGGCCTTTGTGTGGCGGCTTGTAAAGAAGGCGCGCTATCGATGCAGGTGCGCGAAAAACCTCCGAAGGTGTACAAAGACAACGACGCACTCTACCGCAATATTTATGCCGAATCAACGCTTGGGCTGTTGAATCGTTCCCTCGGTTTGAAGAAAGATTAATTATTATTTATGGCACGTATATTGCAACATATTTGATTGAAAATAAAAAGATTTGCTATACAATATAAAAGAGTATTCGAGGAGGTACCATGAAGAAGAAAGTTATTATCCTGATTGCCCTGTTCACAGCCATGCTGGTCGCGCTGTCCTGCACGCTTCCGATTTACATCGTCGCGCAAAATGACGAGCCGGAAGATTCATCCGAACCGGAAGTCATTAAGGAAGTAATTGTTGTCACCGCCACCCCTGAGGCGACCGCTATCCCCACCAGCGTGCCGACTCTGGCCGTGACACCCACCGTAATGGTGTATCTGGACGGTCCCTGGACCATCTGGGAAGGCACCGACCAGGAACGTCTGGACATCGATTTCCTGCAGGATGGTTATTCGCTGATCGGCAACGCAGCCACCGATGACGGCCACAGCATCCTGTATGAGGGCACCATCGGCGCGGACGGCACGTCCGTCAGCGGTACCTGGCGTTCGAGCCGTGGCACCACCGGTAGTTTCGTTTTCTACCTGGATTCTTCCTACTCGGTCTTCGGCGGAAATATGGGCGGCGGCGTTCCCTTCTGCGGCAATCGTCTGAGCGCCAAGAAACCCTCGCCCTGCCTGCAGTAACTGGTACCTGATCGTTGAATGTCAAGGGCAGACAAAATTGTCTGCCCTTTATTCATTAACCCGGACCGAAACTTAAAATAATGATTCAGTGTCGGGTTTTGAGCGAAAATAATTCTCGCAGGTTGGGTTGGTGATTATCGAACACGATAACGATGATATTGGAATTGAAGCAACATTGGTTCTTCATGCGCTCTGGCAATTTTTTTTCCCGTCAACTCACGCCAATACGGTCTTTAGAAATCTGAGCATCTCTATTTCGTGGTGGCTGCCGCCGCCATCGTGCAAATTAAAGGAATATACCTTGATGTCTTTCTTCCCGGCGTAGTGGTTATATGCCGCGAAAACCGTCGAAGGCGGGCAGGTGGTATCCATCAGGCCGGTCGAGAACAAAGCGGGCGCGTTCGCCCGGGCTGCGAAATTCATGCCATCGAAATAAGAGAGTGTCCTGAAAACCGTGTCGACCTTGTCGCGCTGGACTTTCAGGAAGCGCGCAATCTCATGATAGGGATCTTCATCCGTAATGGTTACCGCTCGGAAAAAACTGCAAAGGAATGGTACGTTCGGCATCACTGCCGCCAGGTCCGGCACCAATCCGCTCACAGCCAGGGCCAATCCCCCGCCCTGGCTTCCGCCGGTTACGATCACCCGGCTGCCATCCACCAGCGGATGCGTTCGCGCTGCTTCCACCGCCCGCACGGCGTCCGTGTATAGTCTTCGATAATAATAGGTGTCCGCCTCCAGGATCCCCAAAGTCATGAAGCCGGGAAAATGCGGGCTCGAGCCGCCATCGATCAGGTCAGGGGTATCGTCGTTCAACCAGGCCGATCCCTGCCCGCGCGTATCCATGACGAAAGTGGCATAACCCGCGCAGGGGAAAACCAGCCAATCAGTAGGGAATCCGCGCCCGCCGCCGTAGCCGATGTAGTTGACCACGCATGGCAATGGGGTTTTTGCGCCCCTGGGAAGCATGAACCAACCCTTAATGGTTTGACCGCCATATCCATTAAATTGCACATCGAATGTTTCAATCAAATCCAGTGCAAAATCAACCGGCGTGAACGAGGCATTGATCGGAAATTGCCGTGCCTCATTCAGGGTTCTTTCCCAGAATTGATCGAAATCCGTGGGTTCTCCCCGCTCCGGTTTATATTGCTGTAATTCATTTAAAGGCAGGTCAAAAAGCATAATCCCTCCCACGTTGAATTTGTTTTTTCATAAATCATGTATTGATCGTATAGATTTACCTTAAAACACTTGTAATCGTACGAAAATATGACTATAATTTAGTCAAAAGTGGTGCAAAGTGGTATAAAGTGGGACGCCGGATTGGTCCGGCGTTTCGGCTTATATACCGGAGTAGAACTAATGTTCTTTGGGCAATTTGACCATACTCTTGATGATAAAGGTCGGCTGACCATTCCGGCGCAGTATCGTGATCTGCTCGCCAATGGGGCTTATATCACGCGCGGTATGGGCGACAACCTGATGGTCATGCGCACCGAAGAATTCAATACACTTTACCACAAAATGAAAGCCATGAACATCAATGATGAAAATGCCCTCGACCAGGCGCGCACGTTGTTCGGCAGCGCTGTCATTCTGGAATTGGACAAG
>CALGUJ010000420.1 GCA_937902055.1 uncultured Pelolinea sp. | reverse complement strand
GGAAGCCCTCACCCCAGGCGCGCACCTGCCTCGCGGCTGACAGGTCGGTGGAAATGTCGATTTCGGTGAAAGGAATATTGTTTTCCTTCAGCCATTTTCGGGCTCGAGGGCAGTCCACGCACCAGGGGGTGCAGTACATGACCACATCCTCGGTCTCTTCCTCTTCACCCTTGTAGAGTTTGTCGATTAGTTTGGATGAACCCGGGATGATGCGCTTAAGTTCATCCATGAGGACATCGTTGTCCGGCTGTTCATCAATATCGTGAATATCGATATATTGGATGACACGGTCGCGGTCGATGATAAATATCGCGCGTTCAGAGTACCCTTCTTTTCGAAGGACGCCATATTGCTTGGCGACTTTTCCATGCGGCCAGAAATCGCTCAGTAATGGATAGTTAATGCCACCCAAACTTGCTGCCCATGCTTTGTTGCAGGGAACGTGGTCTATGCTGATGCCCAGAACCTGGACATTCAATTCCTCAAACGTCGCGCGCAGCGCTTCGTATGAAGGAATTTGAGCCGTTCAGACCGGCGTCCAGGCTTGCGGGTAGAAAGCCAGGATCACATATTTCCCTTCCAGATCGGATAGCCTGATGTCTCTATCCAGATGGTTGGGAAGTATGAAATCCGGCGCTTTTTGGCCGACGCGTAATCTCATTCAGATGCCTCCATGTTTTCTTTATTGCGCTTATATTATAATTTTTCAGTCTGTGAGTTGTTATTATATACACCAATAAGGCAAAGGAAATATTAGAAATGTATAAAGTAGTGTTACTCAGGCATGGCGAAAGCGTATGGAATAAAGAGAATTTGTTCACTGGCTGGACGGATGTGGATCTTTCGGAAAAAGGCGTTGAAGAAGCCCACACAGCCGCCAAGCTGCTTTCGGAAGGCGGATTCACCTTTGATATCGCCTTCACCTCGGTCTTGAAACGCGCGATCCGCACCTTGTGGATCGTCATGCAGGACATGGATCTGATGTGGATTCCGGTGGTGCGTTCGTGGCGGTTGAACGAACGACATTACGGCGACCTGCAGGGGCTGAATAAGGCTCAAACCGCGGCCAAGTTCGGCGAAGAACAGGTGCATGTCTGGCGCCGCAGCTACGACACACCTCCGCCAGCGCTTTCCCGTGATGATGAGCGGTATCCCGGCAAGGACCGACGCTATGCCCACATGCCGACCGATGAGGTGCCTCTCACCGAGTGCCTCAAGGATACCGTAGAGCGCTTCCTTCCTTATTGGGTGGACGCGATTGTGCCTGCGATCAAAGAAGGCAAAAAAGTGATCATCGCCGCGCACGGCAACAGCCTGCGCGCTTTGGTGAAGTATCTGGATAACATTTCGGATGAGGAGATCCCCGGGTTGAATATTCCCACCGGCGTGCCGTTGGTGTATGAACTTGATCAGGATATGCATCCCATCAAGCATTACTATCTGGGTGACCAGGCCGCAGTGGAAGCAGCGATCAACGCGGTGAAAAACCAGGCAAAATCGAAATAAGCAAATTGTGCGCGGGTCGTAGAGACACGGCATGCCGTGTCTCTATACTTTTAAAATAAGTCTTTTCTGTCATTCTGAAGGGCTTTAGCCCTGAAGAATCTCGATGTATACGATTTCAATGTAATTCTTGCCAAGATGCTTCCCCTAAAGGGGACGGTTCCCAGTCACTACGTTCACTCGACTCGACTCAAAGAGCGCAAGCGAGAGCGCAAATTACGCGGAGTGCTCTTCGAGCAGCATGACAATCTTAAGGTTACAAGTTAACCATTTTTGACAACAAGGGTATTATTGTAATTTCTTCAGCTACGCAGCATGAGGATAAAATAACTTCATGAGTGATTTGGATTTGGTCAAAAGAAATTCGGAAAGGATTTTAAAAGAAATCCCGCAGAATGTCACCCTGCTTGCTGCGGCAAAAACCCGCACGATCGAAGAAGTCAAAGCTGCCTTTGAAGCCGGGATCCGCCACTTCGGCCATAACTATGTGCAGGAAGCGCGGGTGATGGCGCCGGACCTTGATCTCAAGGCCAAGTGGCATATGATTGGGCACCTGCAGCGCAACAAGGCCAAAGACGCGGCGGAATTATTCGATATGATCGAAACACTGGATTCGATCCGACTGGCCGAAGAACTTGAAAAACGCTGCGCGGCCACCGGTAAAACCTTGGAAGTTTTGGTCGAGATCAATAGCGGTATGGAAGATGAAAAGTCCGGCGTGCTCCCACAGGATCTTGCCCCTTTGGTTGAAGCAACCTCCGGTTTTCCGCACCTGCGGTTGGTCGGATTAATGACCATGGGACCGCTGGAAGGCGAACCCGAACGCTCAAGGCCTTATTTTGCCAAGACCCGGCAATTATTTGATGAGCTGCGAAAAGCGAACCTGCCGGGTGTTGAGATGCGCGTGCTTTCGATGGGGATGAGCGGCAGCTTCCGCGTCGCGATCGAGGAAGGCGCCACCATGGTGCGGCTGGGCACCGCGCTGTTTGGTCCGCACAAATGAATTATGATAAAATATGCCCAAATTATGCAATATCCGCTGCATTCCGGATCCAACCAGCCAATACCCACCCTTTGGATTTCCTATAATATAATTTCAAATGGTGGTTTTGCGTTGGTAAAAGCGCGGAAAATCACTCAACAAACCAAGCCAATACCATTAGAATAGAGATCAATGGAGACGATTAAGGTCAAAATCGAATTTTCCAGTATCTCCCGGGTGCTCACCGGGCGGTAAGAAATCCTGCCTGATCTCAAAAAAGGCGTCGACATCGGAGACGTGGTCAGCGCTTTGGACAAGTCCTTTCCCCAGTTGTTGGGGGAAATTATTGAAATGGATGGAAATTCCCTGCTCCGCACTAACATTTTCAGCGT
>CALGUJ010000419.1 GCA_937902055.1 uncultured Pelolinea sp. | reverse complement strand
GATCAATCCATAGCCGCGGCCCCGCTGAAAATCGCGGAAACCATGATCGGAACATTATCCGTCGTCAATACTAAGGGAAAAAAGAAATTTGAACCTAGCGACCTCAACCAAATCATGATGCTTGCCGATCAGGCGGCCATCGCCATTCAAAATGCCAGCCTCTACGAGAAAGCCCAGGAAGCAGACCGGCTGAAATCCGCTTTTCTCGCCAGCATGTCGCACGAGTTGCGTACGCCTTTGAACTCGATCATAGGGTTCACCGGCATATTGCTGCAAGGGCTGGTCGGTTCGCTGAATGAAGAACAAACCAAACAGCTGCGCATGGTGCAAAACAGCGCCAATCACCTGTTGAATTTGATCAATGACATTTTGGATATTTCCAAGATCGAGGCCGGGCAATTGGTAATCAGCAGCGATGCATTCAACCTTAATGAGAGTATTGAAAAAGCCATCCAAACCATTACCCCGCTGGCTGAAATGAAAGGTTTGGACCTGACAAAAGAAGTTCAGCCGGGAATTGGAGTAATCGTCAGCGACCAACGCCGCGTCGAGCAGATACTACTCAATCTATTGAACAATGCCGTGAAATTCACCAACGAAGGCGAAGTACGGCTTGAATGTACAACAAAGAAAAAGAAGATTGTTATCAGTATCATCGATACCGGTATCGGGATCAAAGAAAACGATCAGGTAAAACTGTTCAATCCATTCCAGCAAATCGACAGCGGTCTATCCCGTAAATACGAAGGAACCGGTTTGGGGCTCTCGATCTGCAAGCGCCTGGTTGAAAAACTGGGCGGCAAGATCTGGCTGAAAAGCCGCTGGGGTAAAGGCAGCACCTTTACATTCACGCTTCCACTCAAAACACCCGGAGTAATGCCATGAGTAAAAAGGTATTAGTCATTGAAGATAACGAGCAGAATCTTTACCTGATCACATTTATCCTGGAAAAACATGGCTATCAGGTTTTCCCGGCGCATGATGGTCTGGAAGGCATTGCTCTCATTGACCAGGTAAATCCTGATCTCATCCTGCTGGATATCCAACTGCCTGGCATGAATGGATACCAGGTTGCTGAAAAATTACGGGAAATATATGGCGATCAAAAAGTCCCCATAATTGCCGTGACGTCTTATGCCATGGTGGGTGATAAGGAAAAGGCACTCGCGGCCGGTTGTACGGGTTACGTGACCAAACCGATCAATCCCGACACGATCATCCCATATATCGAATCTTTTTTAGCATAAAGGATAAAAAAGGGGAAACAAATGGCTGAGAAAAAAAACATCCTGATTGTGGACGACAATGAACAGAACCTTTATTTACTTCAGGTCCTGTTGGAGGGAAACGGGTATCGATCCCTGCGAGCTAAAAGCGGAAATGAAGCATTGGAAATTGCCATAGCCAATCCTCCGGACATGGTCATCTCGGATATTCTCATGCCCGGGATGGATGGGTTCGCGCTTTGCCGCCAATGGAAATCAAATGAAAAATTAAAAAGCATACCTTTCATTTTTTACACCGCTACTTACACCGATCTCAAAGATGAGGAATTTTCACTCAGTCTGGGAGCAGCCCGTTTTATCCGAAAACCTGCAGAACCCTCGCAATTCATCGAAATCATTCGGGATGTCCTGGAGGAATACCAGCGCGGAGTTCTCGTGGAAACCACGGATAACCTGAATGGCGAAGAGGTGTTCCTCAAGAAATATAACGAAGCCCTCATCCGAAAGATGGAAGACAAGCTGCTCGAATTGGAGAAAACCAACCGGAAACTCTCCGAGACGATCCAAACCAGCAAAGAACTAACCTACCGCATCGAGGCCGGTTTACGCGCCGGCAACCTGGCCTGGTGGGAAATGCAGTTGCCATCCGGTAAAGTGACGTTCGACAAGCGTAAAGTGGATTTGATTGAATTCCCGCCCGAGATGTTCCGGACTTATGAAGATTTTACCCGGTTACTGCACCCTGACGATTATCCTAAAGCCATGCAAGCCATGCGCGACCACCTGGAAGGAAAAGCGGAAACTTATGAGGTTGAATACCGCATAAAAACCGGCTCGGGAAGCTATAAATGGTTTAGAGATGTCGGGGCAATCACAGAGAAGGATGAGAAAAGTGGAACTGTGCGAGTAATTGGGATTGTGGAGGACATCACCAAACGCAAAGAAGCCGAACTGGAATTGGAAAAATACTCCAATCACCTGGAAGAGTTGGTTGCTGAACGCTCGCGGGAACTGGAAAAAGCCCACAAGGAATTGCTTGCAAGGGAGAAGCTGGCCACCTTGGGGCAATTGGCAGGCAGCGTCGGCCATGAATTACGCAACCCATTGGGGGTGATCAGCAATGCGATTTATATTCTAAAATCGAGTGTATCCGGAGAAAACGAAAAAACGAAAGAATACATCGACTTGATATCGTCGCAAGTCAAACGCTCGAACAAAATCATCACGGATTTGCTTAATTTCGCCAAGGAACCTATGCTGGATAGATCAAAGACCGATGTCTCGGAATTAATCAAGGCTTCGCTCGAACAATGCCCGCCGCCCGAAAATATTGAGGTGGAAATCGCCGGTATCAAGGAGACAGGCCAAGTATACGTCGATCAAAATCAAATTATGCAGGCTGTAATCAACATCCTCGGCAATGCCTATCAAGCCATGCCGCAGGGAGGTAAAGTAAGAATTAATTGCACACATTCGAAAAAAGAAGCCCATATCTCGATCGCTGACAACGGCCCCGGAATCAGCGCCAGTGACAAACGCAAGTTATTTACTCCCCTGTTCACCACGAAAGCGCGTGGGATTGGGCTTGGGTTGGCCGTTACCAAAAAATTCATCGAAGCGAATGGCGGAAAAATTAAAGTCGCCAGCATACCGGGTAAAGGGAGTACCTTTACCATGATCCTTCCTCTGGGTGTGAATGATGGATAAACCTCGTTTATTGATCGTTGACGATGACCCCCTGAACGGAAAGACCCTGGCGGATATTTTCACGTCAAAGGGGTACCGGGTGGACGTGGCGCAATCCGGCTTCAGCGCGCTGGAATTTGCCCGCAACAATATCTATAATTGCGTGCTTTCCGACATAAAAATGGAACGCATGAATGGCATCGACCTGCTCTGCGCGCTGAAATCGATCCAGCCGGGTGTTCCGTTCATCCTGATGACTGCATATTCAGACGACGATTTGATCATTCAGGGCATCCGCAACGGGGCTTTGGTCACCTTGATCAAACCGCTGGATATCGATCGCTTGTTAGGGCACATCGAACGGTTAGTTAAAAATTCTCTTTCAACCCGGGATGCATATCTCGAGATTAAGGAATAAGATATCGAGATCTTGGCAAATTCTTTTCAGCGGAATCACCTGGCATTTCAGAATCATCGCAGACTACATCGGAAGACACAAATCAGTAAGGTAAGACCAATTTCTCTATCAAGCGGATAGTTTTTTCAATACATGCAAGATCATCAAAGAGACTCTTCGGGGTCTTTACGTTTTTTTCAATTCTTCTCCTCCTGCAAAACCCTGAACAAGCATTTGCGTATATATCATTGGAAAATGAAAAGGAGTAAGAATGGAAACAGAAACAACTATCAAGGAAAATGATTGCCGCAAGGTAAAAGTGGTGCATCGCGACGGTTCCTGCGGAGCGGTTTACGGGTTAGGGTTCATCGGCGCCTGTGTGTATTTTATCGGCAGCGCGGCTACCTTCGGCATGGGCGTGCTGGGTTTTCTAAAAGCGCTGGTTTGGCCGGCCTTCCTGGTTTACGCAGTAATGAAATACCTGGGCCTATAATCAAGTCGATCAACCAACGACACAATAAACTGACAATCCTGCCCACTGGGTTGTCAGTTTTTTTGTTCTCTGGTAATCAAGCTTTTACCTTTCCTTAACGAAATGATGTTCCGGTTACTGCAATATAGATCACCAAGACATACATATACGCTGTGATCACCAATAAAGGTAGTATCCATAGGCGGAAAATATTGGCCTCAGTCGATAACGCTGCCTTATTTTGATTTTTTTGTGCTTGTACATGAACATGATTTTTATTGAAATCAAATAATATCACCAAGGTTGTCAATATTAAAAAGAGCATGTTCCAAAAAAAGAGCCATCGCGGGTAAACGCCCCAAAAGTCACCTTGAGTTTGAACATCAAAGAGGGATACGCACATGATCACCGCGCCGGCTAATCCCGCCAAAACCAGGCCAGCCGGGGCGATTGATTTTCTAAACCTTTCCGCCCAATGCCAGTCAGCTTTTTGGGTTTGCTTAATACCCATAAGCGTAAAAATGCCAATCAATCCGGAAGCGCTGTTGACGAGCATATCGCTCCATCCGTAAAACCGGGCAGG
>CALGUJ010000418.1 GCA_937902055.1 uncultured Pelolinea sp. | reverse complement strand
CTATTTTAACATAATTTCAATTATATACTGCCAATACCTCATCGGTTTCTTCTAATTGCTTTTCTGCATTAATGGAGCTTAATCGATAACCGTTCTCCGTCAAAAACTTCAGGCAGTCATGATGTACTTCTTTGCCGTGAGTAGCCAAGAAGATCATCGGATGCTTTTCAGCAATCAATTTCTTTGCGCCTTTCAAAGCCAGGAATTCGGCACCCTCAATGTCGATCTTCAGATAATCCGGTGCAGGGATCTTTCCTTCATTAATAAGTTCATCTAATCCGACCATCTGCACTTCAAGAGTACCTTTGTCAGCAATCTTTCCCATGGAAGCATGCGGACCTTCATCAAAACAGATGGTGCCAGCTTTTTCAGACACGGCCGCCTCGATCACTTCCACATTATTAATTCGGTTGATTGACAAATGTTTCCGTAATAATTTGTAATTACGGGGCAAGGGTTCAAACGCGATAACTTTTCCTGCGTCACCAACCAATAAGGAAGAAAGCAGTGTATAAAAGCCTACATTGGCGCCCAAATCGAAAACAACTTTGCCGCGTTGAATGGTCTGTTCAAAAAGGATTTGTTTTTCATACTCATAACTTCCCAGCCAACAACCATTAACACTTGATCCCGCGATCCATTTTTTCCCTTTTAATTTCCCCTGCAAGATACGGACTTGAGCATTCGGTGGGATGATCTTCAGTATTAACCTTAAACTTCTTCCCAAAAAATTGTCTGGAACGCCTGAAAAATTCATAGATATTCCCGTCTAAAACCTGGTTTTTACATGTGTATTTTATATCATGAACAGAATTATTTACCTTTTTTCTTAAGGTTTTTCACTGAAAGATTCACCATGGAATGCAAATTGAAGAATATAAATGAATGCCAAAAGTAATTTTATTTTTTTCAAAAAAATGTATAATACAACCTAACTTGTCTTTTTTGTAATTCTATGGGGTTAAATTTTTATGTATTATTGTCATAATAGCTCATTCATCTTTCTGTATAAATTTGAAACGGTTATGAGGCAGATATGACTTTCGGAGCGAATGATAAGAAACCAGGTAAGCATTGGAAAATTATTGTTGGATTCTCTTCGATAATACTTATTGTTCTACTGATCATCTTTATTTTTCCCCTATTCAGTAAAAAAGCATCAGTTCCTGTTCAATCTGCAGGTGAGGCAATCTCACAAGTAACTGAAGGAGTAACGACTGGATCACCCGTGCTAGAAATAGAGATATCGCCAACAGAGAACGCAGATACTCCTTCCATAAGTGAAACACTTGATACAAATACGCAGGAATTATCGGCAGGCAGCGTTCGAGTTTCAGAAATCGACGGAATGGAGCAGGTTTTCGTTCCGGCAGGTGAATTCTTGATGGGGACGAATGATGTGGAGGCCAAACGTGATATCGGGGGCGGACGCGCTTATCCGGAGATTCCGCAGTTCACGTATTATCTCGATTCGTTCTGGATCGATAAATATGAAGTAACCAACAAACAATATCACGAATGCATGGATGCCGGTGCCTGTACGGAACCGCATCGTATCGGCAGCTACACGTATCCTGATTATTTTACAAACTCCGTTTACGATAATTATCCGGTTATTTGGATCACCTGGTTCCAGGCAAATGACTATTGCGAATGGGCAGGGCGACGGCTGCCGACGGAAGCGGAATGGGAAAAAGCGGCCCGCGGTACCGATGGGCGAAAATATCCCTGGGGCGACGATCCATACACCGTAGATAAGGCCAATATTTGTGACGAAAATTGCACTCGCACTCATCGGCTTGAGGGCTATGATGATGGTTATGCCGATTTGGCGCCTATAGGCAGCTACCCGGCCGGTGTCAGTCCGTACGGCGCGCTGGATATGGCCGGCAACGTTTGGGAATGGAACAGCACAGAGATCAGGCTTTATCCATATGACGCAAATGACGGGCGGGAAGATCCCGGCGGCATTGACATCGAACGCGGTTGGCGCGGCAGCTCATGGGCAAATGGTTTATGGTGGCTGCGTTCTTCCGTGCGCTATCATGCCCTCGATTTTTATTCCTGGTACGTGTTGGGGGTTCGTTGTGCAGCCACACCTGATTGATATCAGGCAGTAACAAATTAAATGAAAAGAGGCTGACAAACAGGTCAGCCTCTATCTCTTTATTTTCCAAAAAGTGCTGCGAAAAAGGTTTTGGTATTTACAGATTGGCCTGAAAGCAGATTCTGTGCGTGGAACAATTTCGCCGCGCTCTTGATAAACAGCCACGCTGTCAGAGCGATCAGCACCGCGGCCAAAGCGGGCTGCCAGAATGGAACGCTCGTGGCGGCCAGTCTGGTCATCATGCTCACCGGGGCGGTGAGGGGGAAGATGCTCAGCACCACCGAGAGCGGACCGTCGGGCGCCTGGATCAGGCTGCTGATGAACATGATAGGGATGATCA
>CALGUJ010000417.1 GCA_937902055.1 uncultured Pelolinea sp. | reverse complement strand
CCGGCACGTCATCATCCCGCCCAACAGCCCCTCGCCGGGGGTGGTGGTGGCCTTCATCGAAGAGAACGGCGCGCCCATCGAGCTGATCCAGGATTCATCCGAATAATAATCTCCATCGAAGCGCGGTACGCTCTTCGGGATCGGTTATACTGATTTCAGGGAGATGGAAAGGAGAATCGGAAATGCCTGAGAATCGGAGCCTTGTGAGTATCGATGAAAAAGGCCGCGGTCTCGCGCGGCTGGGCGGCTTTGCCTGTGTCGCCATGCTGGCAATCATGGCGGCTCAAATGGTTGTCTTTATCGTGTGGCCCCCGCCGGATTCCGTGCCGGATTTTTTCAGCCTGTTTCAGGAAAATGCGTTTCTGGGGCTGTTGAGCATGGACCTGCTCTACGTTGCCAACAATACCGTCCTGATCCTGATATACCTGGCGCTGTATGCCGCCCTGAAACCGGTGGGCGAATCCGCTGCGCTGGTCGCATTGGTGTTGGGTTTGGTGGGCATCGCGGCGTATTACCCCTCTAACACAGCCTTCGAGATGCTTGCTCTCAGCCGCCAGTATGCCGCCGCGCTCAGTGATGCGCAGCGCTCGATTTATCTGTCAGCCGGGCAGGCCATGCTGGAAACCTACGGCGGCACGGCCTTCGACATGTACTATGTCCTTAACGCGGCTGCGCTGTTGATTTTTGCCGTGCTCATGTTCCGCAGTCCCTTCTTCTCCAAAACCATTGCCGTGATCGGCCTGGCGTCGGGAATCCTGATGACCATTCCCTCCACAGCCGGCATGCTCGGCTTGATCTTCTCGCTGGCTTCGCTGCTCCCCTGGGCAGTCTTCTTGGTATTGATCGCGCCGCGTTTCTTCCGGATGGGGCATAAGTAAAGTTATGCAAACGAAAGTTCAGTTGCAGAAGTAATTTCTATTTTTTTCGCTTTGTTGAACACGAATCTACCCTGCATATGGCAGGCTCTCGAACGGTGGCAGCTTTGTTCCACCGCAACAAGTTCTGTGCTTTCAACAGTTAATTGAACCGGTCGATCACCGTGATGCCGATGCCCTTGAACTGGTCCATCGTGGTCAACGCTTCCGGAGCGTCATCCAAACCAATGGTCTTGCCGATCAATTTGGAGGGTTCCAGCTTGCCGGCCTGGATCAACTCGAAGACCGCGCCATAACGGTGCGCCTGGATGCCGTGGCTGCCGATGATCTCCAGCTCGTTGGCGATCACTTTGTCCATAGGGATGGCAGGGTGGTGTTGTTCCGCCAGCATCAAGCCCACCTGCACGTGCTTGCCGCGCTTGCGCAGGTTGGCGATGGAATTGAAGCAGGTGGTCGGGCTGCCCAGCGCGTCCATGGAGAGGTGCGCCCCGCCGCCGGTGATCTCTTTCACCGCTACCACCACGTCGTCCACTCTCTTTGAATTGATGGTTGACAGTGCGCCGAGCGAGCGCGCGAATTCCAGCTTGGCGTCGTCGATGTCGACCGCCACCACCTTGGCGCCCGCCGCGACGGCGATCATCACCGCCGAAAGGCCCACGCCCCCGCAGCCGTGCACGGCCACCCATTGCCCGGCGCTGACCTGGCCCTGATCCACAATGCCGCGGAAAGAGGTCACGAAGCGGCAGCCCAGGCTGGCGGCTGTGACGAAATCGATCTCCTCCGGGATGCGCACCAGGTTGTCGTCGGCGTAATGGATGGCCACGTACTCGGCGAAGGAACCCCAATGCGTGAAACCGGGCTGGAATTGGTGATCGCACACCTGCTGGTTGCCCGACAAGCACTGCGGGCAGCTTCCACAGCCGCACACGAAGGGCAGCGTCACGCGCTCGCCAACCTTCCAGCGATCAACGTTCTTACCGACCGCCGCGATCACGCCCGCCAGCTCGTGCCCGGGCACGTGCGGCAGGTGGATATCGGTATCGTGCCCCATCCAGCCGTGCCAGTCGCTGCGGCAAATGCCGGTGGCTTTCACCTCGATTACCACGCCGGTGTCGGTGGGGGTCGGGTCGGGCAGGTTCTGGATGGATATAGGTTTGCCGAATTCATCGAAAATCGCTGCTCTCATCGCGCTGTTGCTCCTGAATAGTAAAGGTTTTTCAAACGTGCAATTATGCCTGCATTATAACTTGCCGGCTTGTTGGTGTATATTTTAATTTAAAGCGTATGATGAATCCTGAGATTTCCAAATATTGCCTGATAACCTGTGCCGCCGGCAGCCGCGCGGAAGCGCAGGCTTTGGCGGATTTGCTCGTGCAGCGTCGTCTGGCAGCCTGCGTACAGCTTGTGGATATCGCCAGCACCTATACCTGGCAGGGGAAGCTGGAACGCGCGCCGGAATGCCTGCTGCTGATCAAGACGCGCTCGCTTTTATACCCGCAGGTGGAGCGTTTGCTGCGCGAAAAGCATCGTTATGAATTGCCTGAGGTTTTGCAGATTCCGATCGAGAATGGTTTGCCGGCATACCTGCAGTGTATTGATGAGGTTACTTCTGACACCGGAAGAGGAGTAGATGAAACATGAAGAAT
>CALGUJ010000416.1 GCA_937902055.1 uncultured Pelolinea sp. | reverse complement strand
AACCATTGGATGGCGGAGATATTCAGGTGCCCCGAAAGGAAATGCGCCATGTGGTAAGGCAGAAAGGCGTACGCCGTCCCGGAAACCAACCCGGCCAGGCGTGAACCGCTCAGGTGCTGCACCCAATAGGACATGCTCAATCCCGCCAGTACGAAAGTCAACAGAATGGAGATGTTGTAACCCAGCACGTAGTTGCCGCTCAGCGCGAAGGGCATGGCGAAGGCCAGTTGCAGCGGGGCGATCTCGGTGGTCGCCAGGTTGTAGCCGTAAGGGAAATTCAGCAGGTTCGAGCGCAGCGGAAGCTGCCCCAGGTCGAAAAGCGCCTGCTTGAACCAGCCGATCTGCCAGATAAAATACAGGTTGTCCCCCAGGCTGCCGGCGATGTGCGTGGCAAGCTGGCGGTAGAGCGGGCGCGTGAAAGCCAGGGTCAGGATGATGAAATAGAGCGTCTGCCCCAGCGCCCAGGTGATTTTTCGTGCGGGTATGCTTTTTCGGTTCATGGTCAGTTCCGGCTTCGCGTCAGCCGGCGTACCTTAGTATAAAATAGAATCTGGATAAAGACTACCAATACAGGATTTCAAATTCCTTGACTCTTTCAAGCGCGTCACTCCTGGAAAAATACCGGCAGCATACTCTGCCCGGCATCCCGCGAGCGGCCGGCCGGATCCATCCCATGTACGAAGGGTATTCCATCGCCAACCTGCCCGCCGGCATTTGCGAATGGCTGGGCTGCCCGGCACCCGCCGCGCGCCCGCTGGCGGCGGAATTCAGCGGCGCTTTCGCTGCCAATTACCGCCACGTGATCTTCATCCTGGTCGATGGGTTGGGTTGGGACTCTCTGCAATCCTTCAGAGAAACTGACAAGCCGCCTGCCTGGGAAGCGCTGCTGCGCGGCGGGCAGCTCCTGCCCCTCACCAGCGTCGCCCCCTCCACCACCTCGGCCGCGTTGACCACGCTTTGGACCGCCCGCCAGCCGGCCGAACACGGCATCATCGGTTACGAGATGTTCCTGAAAGAATTCGGGCTGATTGCCAACATCATCCTGCAGTCCGTCTCCTCCTTCATCGGGGAAAGCGGCAGCCTGGCCCGAGCCGGTTTCGATCCGCTCACTTTCCTGCCGGTGTCCACCCTCGGAAGCCATTTTTTGAGCAACGGCATCCGCGCGTTCGCCTTGCAGCCGGAACCGGTCAACGGTTCGGGTCTGTCGCAGATGCTCCTGAAGGACGTCCAAACGCAGCCCTACCGCAGCCTGGATGAATTATGGGCTTTGACTGAGGACATTCAAACCAGTTACAGGCAAGGTAAAACCTACACCTATATTTATTGGGGCGAGCTGGACACGCTTTCGCATCAGGTCGGGCCGCATGACCGGCAGGTGCGGCAGAAATGGGATGATTTCGCGCGCGGGCTGGTAGCATTCGTCCGCGGCCGGCAAAGCCGCGCCAGGCGCGACACGCTGCTGCTGCTTTCCGCCGACCATGGGCAGATCCCCACCGAAATTCAGGCGGATTACGACCTGCGCAACCATGCCGATCTGGTCAGCCACCTGGTCATGCTGCCCAGCGGCGAAGGCCGCCTGCCCTTCCTGTTCGTGAAACCCGGTCATGTCGGAAAGGTCGCGGCCTGCCTGGCCCGGAAATGGGGCGATCAGTTTCAGGTGGTGCCTTCTGAAAAGGTGCTTGCTTCCGGCTTGCTGGGCGATTGCCCGCCCTGCGCAGAAACGGTCGAACGCCTGGGTCAGTACGTGGTGTTTCCGCGCGGCAACGCCTATTGGTGGTGGGTCAATAAAGAAAACCGCCTGCACGGCCGCCACGGCGGCTTATCCAGGGAAGAAATGCTGGTGCCTTTCTTCGCCCTGGAAATTTGAAAGAATCTTCCTCTCTCAGCCTGCCAATTTATCTTTATTAAGCCTATATGCGATAAATCGTTATATTATTTTGTTGTTATGACGTTTATATTTATATTATTACATTTTTAAGATATAATGCTTTTTTATATAAGGAGTCAATATGGATCAAATCGATAAAAGGATACTCGAAACGCTGGCCGAAAACAGCCGCGCCACCGCTTCCGAGATCAGCAAGCTGGTGGACCTGTCGCTGCCGGCTGTCTCAGAGCGCATCCGCAAACTGGAAGAAAATGGCATAATCGAACAGTACACGATCCGCGTCAACCGCTCTGGCTGCGGTTTTCATCTGCTGGCCATGATCTTCGTCTCGCTCCGCGGCACCGCCTTCATCGATCCCTTCAGACAGACGGTGGTTGAATTTCCTCAGGTGCTCGAATGCCACCACGTCGCGGGCGACTACGATTACCTGTTGAAAGTGCTGGCCGCCGGCACCGACGAGTTGGAGGACTTCCTCAGCCGGCGTTTGAAAAGTATCGACGGCGTGGTTAAAACCAACACGCTGATC
>CALGUJ010000415.1 GCA_937902055.1 uncultured Pelolinea sp. | reverse complement strand
CTTCCCATCACCGTCTGCTTTGAAGAACGAAATCGGTTGAAAATCACAGTCCAACCGGATAAATCCGTCATCGCCAAAGTCCCTTTCAGCCAAACAACGGAAAATGTGGAATCCAGGCTTCAAAAGCGGGCTGCCTGGATCTTTAAACAAGTAAAGTTCTTTGATCAATATCACCCCATGATGCCGGAACGGCAGTATATCAGTGGTGAGACATATTACTATCTAGGCCGGCAATATCGCCTGAGAGTGAACCCTGGTAGCACAAATGGGGTGAAACTGATTGGTAAGTTTTTTATACTAACTACCGCTGAACCCGATAATCCTGAGCGAAAAAAGGACTTGTTGCAAAATTGGTATAGTGATCACGCAAAAGCATTGATACAGGACCGTGTGAAAATCTATATTGATCGTGTTTTCGAACTGGGTGCAAAGACGCCGGAAATTAAATTTCGCAGGATGAACAAACGTTGGGGAAGTTGTACTCCTTCAGGCGTGATCACTTTCAATACAGAACTCATTAAAGCCCCGATTCATTGTATTGATTATGTAATTCTTCATGAATTATGTCATCTGATGCACGAAAATCATGACCCCAAGTTTTATCATTTGCTGGATCTCTTCATGCCCGATTGGCGGAAGAGAAAAGATAGGCTGGAGAAAGTGATTTTAATCTAATATATGAGTATAAAGAACGACTTATCGGTAGAATTAGGTTTACTGGCAGGTTCCATATCTTGTATTGTCGTTTCCTCAGTCACTCCTCGCAGGGCATCGGTGGAAATTTGAGCTATTGACCAACTTTTATCGCTTCATTAATAGGAGCTAATCATACTCATTCACCTTTTTCTCACTTGCATTTATAAGTATTCGTTTCTGAAACGAATCTCTTTCGTTTCCCTAAACTGTCAACTTTTGTCAGGTATTGTCAAGGAAACAAAAAACCACCCGAATGGGTGGTTCCTCTTTTCTAGGTAGCGGGGGTTGGATTCGAACCAACGACCTTCAGGTTATGAGCCTGACGAGCTACCACTGCTCTACCCCGCAACGCGAATGAACATGATACCATGCGCAGGGGGGTGTGTCAAGCAAGCGGGGCGCTTCTGCCAAAGATTAATGAAATTTTAAGAATTCCCGTCCAGATAAGCCTGCGCCCATAATTCAAGACACAGCAGCCCCCACACGCTGCGGCCGAAGGCCCGCTCGGAGGCCAGCAGCGGTTCCACCTGCGTCCGGTTGAACCAGCCGCGTTTCCTTGCCCGCCCGCCCAGCAGCGTCTCGCGCACGAAGCCACGCACCGGTTCGCGCTGGTACCACTCGGAGAGCGGCACCGGGAAGCCCATCTTGTCCTTGCGTTCGGTGATGCCCTTGGGCAGGAGCTGCCCCACCACCTTGCGGAAGATGTGCTTGGAGCGCCCGCCCTCGAACTTGATGGCCGGGGGCATGCTGGCGGCCAGCTCCACGATGCGGTGATCGAGTAAAGGCACGCGCGATTCCAGCGAAACCAGCATGCTGGTGCGGTCCTCCACGTGCAGCAGCGCCGGCAGCAGGGTGAGCAGGTCGAAGCGCGTCATTTTGTTGATGTAGGAGCTCAACCCGCCGGAGTTGAACAGGTCGCTGAAGGCCTGGAAGGTGCTGTAGCCGCCGGCAGGTTTGGCCAACTCGCCG
This sequence comes from uncultured Pelolinea sp., assembly GCA_937902055.1. GTDB lineage: Bacteria > Chloroflexota > Anaerolineae > Anaerolineales > Anaerolineaceae > Pelolinea. The sequence continues at coordinate 649 of CALGUJ010000415.1, read as the reverse complement.
CTTAACAATCCTTTCATCTCCATGCCGCGGTCCACCAGGCGGAAGTAACGCGCGTCCTGCGCGTCGAACAGGCCCTCGCTCCAGAAGTAGCGCAGCATGGGCTCGTAGCCTTTCAACTGGGTCAGGTTGGGCAGAATGGTGTCGAAGCTGACCACGTACTTGGCGTCTTCCTGCGTGCCCTGGATGCCGCCGCGGATGCACTCCTCCAGGTAGGCCACCAGGTAGCGCGTGTAGCCGCCGAAGACCTCGTCGCCGCCCTGCCCGCCCAGCACCACCTTAACGTTCTGCTTGGCCATCTGCGAGACCATCAACTGTGGGAAGATGCCCGGCCCGGCCGCGGGTTCGTCCATGGCGTAGATCAGCTTGGGCATCAGTTCCACAAAATCCTGCTCGGTGGGGAAGATTTCGTGGTGGATGCTGCCGGCCTGTTCGGCTGCCATGCGCGCGAAGCGCGTTTCGTCGTAACGGGGGCTTTCCTTGAAGCCGCCGGAGAAGGTGTGGATGGGGTTATCCAGCAGCGAAGCCGCCAGGCAGGTGACGGTGGAGGAATCCAGGCCGCCGCTCAGGTGCGCGCCCACCGGCACGTCCGCGCGTAGTTGGATGCGCACGGCGTCTTCCAGCAGGCGGGTGAGCTGGTATTCGAAGTACT
>CALGUJ010000414.1 GCA_937902055.1 uncultured Pelolinea sp. | reverse complement strand
GATAATCCTTCCATCATCAGGCTGGTGCCCGGGCTGGAAGTGGAGGTCATCACCCGCGCGCCGGTGCAAGCGGCGCCGTAAACCATATTGATCGCGCCCAACTCGCTTTCGGCCTGCAAGAATGCCCGCCCCAATTCGGGCATGCGGGCTGAAAGATATTCCAAGGCTTCGGTTTGAGGGGTGATGGGATAACCAAAATAAGCCTGCAAGCCGGCCCTGACGGCCGCCTCGGCGAATGCTTCATTTCCTTTCCATAATTCTCGTGCCATTTATGCCTCCTGCCCCTGGATTAGTCTTTTTTCACGGTAGACAGTGATGGCCGCTTCCGGACAAACCAACGCGCATGTGCCGCAACCGGTGCATCCTTCTTCCGTCAAATGCGCGGGATGGTATCCGCGTGGGGTGATGATTTCTTTGTTGAGGCCGATCACATGCTGCGGGCATGAGGCCACGCAAAGTTCGCAAGCTTTGCACAAGTTTTCATCGACAACGATTGTTCCTTTTAAGGGCATTCGTGCTCCTTTGGGATTTAAATTGGACAAGAATGGTACGAAATCGCCTATATTTTACTATAGCGAAAATGGTAAAAGAAAGTGTCAGTTATCATCCGATGATTTTACATATATCCAAAGACATATTTTGAAAAACGACGAAAAAGATTGGTTATAATCACGCCATTATTGGGCTGAAATGAAGACGGTCAACAGATTTACATCAATTTGGGTTGTTTTTTGGGTGGCGGCCGGTTCGATTGCCTGCACCGCTTCGGGAATAAATTCCAATTCGCATTCCTCAACAACGGCTCAAACGGTTACGCCGACTGATGGACGTATTGTTGAGCCTGCTGCCACGGCGACGCCTGCCATGGCATTAGCCGAAGGTTTATCGGCAATTACCGCCGAAAATGCGCGGGAGATCACGCAATTGGCCGCGATTGCGCCGCCCTTCCCCGAATACTACCAAATTTCGCCAGATGGGCGTATCGGCGTCCGGGGGGATCGATCAGGGGTGGATATTGTCGAAATAGCCGGCGGAGCTGCGGTAATGCATATCGACGCGCGCTTGCCGGATTGCGAATTTGGGATGGAGCGCTATTTCGCGCTGAATCAAAATGGCGGTTTCATCGCGATCGCCGCGCAGGATTCCATACAGATTTGGCAGGTGGGCGGCGGGCAGATCTTTGATTTGCCTTATACATTGCAATACCACACCGATCCAAACACCTGCGGTGCGGATATCCCGCAATTGGCCTTGTCGCCCGACGGAACGCTGCTGGCCGTGAATGGAATTGAGTATTCCAGAACTTCCGCGCAGGAATTTTTCAGAGTCTATGATGTATTGCAGAATAGAATCACTTATGAATGGAGCGGCGCGGATGAGGACCTGCATGGCAGGCTCTATCCTTACCAGGGATTGGGTTTCTCGGCTGACGGCAAACTGATCCAGACGTTTGACCCCACCCGTTATTATGCCTCTTCTGAAGAAGAATATCAGGCGTTCCGCTATTGGTCGGTTGGGGATTGGCAGGAAGTAACCGGCGATTCCGCAATAATAAAGGAGAGTTTTGCGCCAGCCCAACGCATGTACGCGGTTTTTGTGGATGATCCTGTCATAATCAAAGACCGCCTGGACGGAAAGGCGCTGGCTAGCTTGAGCGGAACCGGCTGCACATCCTCCACGCCCTGCGATCTGCGATTTTCTCCCCAGGGTGATTTTGCCGCCATTTCGGATGCGGATGAGGAACTGCTGGACTTCCACTTCGACACTTTGTTGACCGGATTCACGGTCTGGAACGTGGCGGTAGGGCAAAAGATCGCGCAGGTTGAATTCCTGGCGCGCAACCTGGATGGGGTGAATGTTACTGATGAGGGTGGTTCTGTCAATATTACAGACAACCCCATCACGGAAAAGCTAGCAGATGCCTGGTGGACTTCACCCTTCAACTTCAATGGTTTGATTGCCCGCGATGGCAAAATTGCTTTTAACCCGCAGCAAATCAGCCTGAAACCGCATGCGGGCTATTTTCAGAGCGCCTGCCAGGTAGATCTGAAAACCCTGGCGGTTACCTGCCAACCCGATGCGCTGGCTCAGGAAGACGAAATCATTACTTACCGGGCAGACATAGAGAAATTGGTTTTGCGTTCAGAAGCGGGTGTGGAAACCGAAGCATTTTTCCCTTCTGAATTGCCTCAAGACTGGACTGCGCGGTTGATGGGATTTGGGGAAGAAAAAAGCACGATTTTCTATTGTCTGGATAAGAACCGACGCAGCCAGGTTTGCAATATATATTCCGCGACGGATGATCGCGCAATTGCCGAGCCGGAAGATATCTACGGTTTACGGTTATCGCCGGACGGGCAAACTGCAGCTTATATAAACCGGGACCAAAAAGCGCTGTATATCGTAAATCTGCCAAAAAGCAAAGTCGTTAAAGTTTCCGCTTACCAGGCGCGCGCCTGGTTTACCAACCCGGTGTATTCGACCGATGGATCAGAATTAATCTACATCGTGGAAAATCTGAAGGATTCTTCCATGCTCTCCCTTGAATGGGTGGACAGCCGGAGCGCCAAGGTGCTGCGCAGGCTTGCACTGGAAAACAGCGCCGGAGAGCAACCAACCGTTTTAGCGCTCAATGAGGAAAGCACTCTTCTGGCGGTCGGGGACGCCGGCGGGCGTGTTGCCCTGCTGGACGTGGAATCCGGAAAAATTATAACTTCCTGGCAAGCTGCACCGGCCCGCTTGATCGGGCTGACCTTTGCACGAAAAAGCAAATTATTTGTAAGTCTGGATGAATATGGAGAAATTGCAGTATGGGGGATTCAATAAACGGCGTATTGCCGTTCCGGCATCTATAAAGCAAAAAACCGCTGGGAAATTCACAGCGGTTTTTTCGTCGAAAAAGTTATTGATTAAGCAAGTTCGACAGCAGCGCCGGCAGCTTCCAATTTGGATTTGGCGTCGGAAGCGGCTTCCTTGCCAACCTGGGAAAGAACTTTTGAACCGGCGGTTTCGGCCATGGCTTTGGCTTCCACAAGGCCGAGGTTGGTGAGCTGGCGGATGACCTTGATAACATCGATCTTCTTCGCACCGGCATCCTTGATGATGACGTCGAATTCGGTTTTTTCCTCAGCGGCCTCAGCGGCGGCAGCGGGGGCTGCGCCAACGGCTGCAACAGCTACGGGAGCTGCGGCGGAAACACCCCATTGTTCTTCGAGGGTTTTGACCAATTCAGCTGCTTCCAAAACAGTCAGCTTGCTGAGTTCTTCTGCTAATTTTTTAATATCTGCCATTTTAATTCTCCTGAATTAATATTAACTTGAATCGATTTCCTATCCAGCGGCGGGTGCCGGAGATTTTTCTGAATAGGCTTTGACAACTGCAGCCACCTGGCGCGCGGGTTCCGAAATCGTGCGCACCAATTGGGTTGCGGGTGTTTGAATTAGCGCCAACAATTGCGCGCGCATTTGCGGCAGCGGAGGCAACTTGGATAAAGCGATCACAGACTTTGCGTCGAGAATTGCTCCGTCCAGGTAACCGCCTTTAATAGCGAATAGATCTGTGCTGCTGGCTTTGTCGACGATTTTTGCCAGAGCGGGGGCATCCTGAAAAGCGAAAGCCACCAGTGATGAATCGCTGAAAACACTGCTCTCTTCAAAACCGCAATTCTTTAATGCGATTTTCATCAATGTATTCTTGACAACGTGCAATTCGCCGCCGATCTCGCGTGCCTCGGACCGTAATGCATCGATATCTTTCATGCGCATTTTTTGGTAAGTCATCACGTAAATAGCTTTACTTTCTTTCAGCCATTTCTCATAATCCGCAATTAATGCTTCTTTTTCCTTTTTGGTGAATGCCAAAGATATTCACCTCCTTTCAAAAAAAATTGTCTTTGCCGGTTGCTCAGGCAAAGACAATTAAATCGCTTAACGAAAAGCTTATATTTAATTGCTCACCTGGGCTGGAAATTAAGCCTTGCGGCACCGGCTTTCATTGGTGAAAATTTCAGGCGAAATTATATCACGCTATTCGGTTTTCTCCACAGCAAGCGCCTGGTTGGGGTCAACCCTGACGCCGGGGCCCATGGTCGAGGTCACCGTGATTTTTTTGATGAAAGTACCTTTGGCTGCCGCTGGTTTGGCTTTGCGAATGGCATTCATCAGGCTGGAGAAGTTTTCGTAAAGTTTTTCCAGGCTGAATGATGCTTTGCCAATCGGTACATGAATGTTGGCAGTTTTATCCAGGCGGAACTCGACGCGGCCGGCTTTGGCTTCGTTGATCGCGCGCGGCAGATCTTCGGCGCCTACCACAGTACCGGCTTTCGGATTGGGCATCAAACCGCGCGGACCGAGCACTTTACCCAGCCGGCCGGCTTTGCCCATCATGTCGGGGGTGGAAATCGCCACGTCGAAATCGGTGAAACCGCCTTCGATCTTCTTGATCCAATCATCGTCATCCGCAACGTAATCCGCGCCCGCATCTTTGGCGGCTGTTGCGCCATCACCCTGGGCGAACACCAGAACGCGAACGGTTTTACCCAAACCATTGGGAAGGACGACCACATCGCGCAGTTGCTGATCCGCCTGGCGGGGATCAAGACCGGTGCGCATATGGACTTCCACAGTACCGTCAAATTTGGTGTATGAGGTTTGCTTTACAAGGTCTAATGCGGTTTTGGGGTCGTAAATGGTATCCGCATCCACCTTGGTTTTTGCTTCTAAATATTTCTTACCGTGTTTAGCCATCGTTTCTCCTTTGTGGTAGTGGCGGGTAGCGACTACCCTCCCACGAAGTACCTATTTTTCAATTTGAATACCCATGTTGCGGGCAGTGCCTTCGACCTGGCGCATGGCGCCCTCGATGTCGATCGCATTGAGATCTTTCATCTTCGCTTCTGCGATCTCGCGCAGTTGATTGCGCGTGATGGTGGCAATCTTGTTGCGGTTGGGGGCATCGGAGCCTTTTTCAACTCCGGCAGCTTTCTTGAGCATTTCCGAGGTGGGGGGTGATTTCAATACGAAAGTGAAAGAACCATCCACGTAAACGGTGATTTCCGCAGGAATGATTTCGCCCATTTTATTCTGGGTGCGGGCGTTGTATTCCTTGCAGAATTGCATAATGTTGATGCCGTGACCGGCCAAAGCGGGGCCGATGGGGGGCGCGGGATTCGCTTTCCCGGCCGGGACATTCAACTTTACTACTGCTTTTACTTTTTTAGCCATTCATGAACTCCTTAAGTGGTTTTAGCGGGTGATAAGGGTCACCCTCCCACAATCCTCCTCGCGGAGGTTGTTTACGATTTCTCCACCTGTAGAAAATCAAGCTCCACAGGGGTTTCGCGGCCAAAGAAGTTTACCATAACGGTTACTTTGGCGCGTTCCATATCGATCTCCGAGACGGTGCCGCGGAAATCGTTGAATGGTCCATCGATGATGCGCACGCGTTCGCCTGCCTTGAAGGTAACCTTCACGTGAGGCGCTTCGGCTTCCATGCGCTTGAGGATCTGCGAGACTTCTTCGGGGCGCAGGGGTGTGGGATCGTTGCCCATGCCCACAAAACCGGTGACGCCGGGCGTGTTGCGCACGACGTACCAGGATTCTTCAGTCAGGATCATATTGACCAGCACGTAACCGGGAAAAACGTGGCGTTCGATCGAGCGGCGTTTGCCTTCGCGTACCTCAATCTCTTCCTGGGTGGGAATGACCACGTCGAAAATCTTGTCTTTCATTCCCATGGTTTCGATACGCTGCTCGAGGTTATATCGGACTTTATTCTCATAGCCGGAATAGCAATGAATCACAAACCAGGCGCGGTTGTCGTCCTCTTCGTTGACCCTGCGCAGCTTTTGCGATGCGGTTTCTCCGGTGGCAGCGGCAGAAGAAGAGGGGGCCTTGGGAAGGTCCGCGGGTTCGGAATGTTCATCATACAGGGGCGATTCTTCCGCTTCCGGTTCCTGTTGATATTCTTCTTCCAGGTTGAAATTCTCTTCTTCGTTCGTCATTTTTTACTTCCTTAAAAAATCGGCCGAAGCCTGCTTGCTAAGAGAGAATGAGTGTGACCAGGCGTGTAAAGACGAAGTCCAACAAGCCCAAGATCGCGCTCATCATGATCATGGTGATAATAACGACCCTGGTCAGATGCCAGGCTTCGTTGGGTGTCGGCCAGGTAACCTTGCGTAATTCACCGGTCGTTTCGCGCCACCAACGGGTGATGCCATTCGGTTTTTTCTCGATACTCTTGTTTTTGTCAGGCATATTCTCTCCTGTTTCACGTCTAAAACGACGCCTGAATGTTGGCGTCGCGTTTTCGAACTAGGCAGGCCAGGCAGGAATCGAACCCACAACCTCCTGTTTTGGAGACAGGCGCTCTGCCAATTGAGCTACTGGCCTTTAAGCTGTGCGGGTGCTCTTGTTATCGAATCGCACCCGCACATTTGGTCTTCAATGTTACTTCGTTTCACGGTGCAGTGTGTGTTTTCTGCAGCGCGAGCAATACTTGTTTATTTCCATCCGGTTTGGGTCGTTGCGCCGATTTTTTTCGGAGGTGTAATTCCTCTCTTTGCATTCGGTGCAGGCCAACGTGATGACCGGTCTGATATCTTTTTTGGATGCCATTCTTACCTAACCCGTAAACGCCGATTAGCGTAAACCTTTATTCGATAATTTTTGTGATCACGCCAGCGCCAACGGTGAGGCCGCCTTCGCGGA
>CALGUJ010000413.1 GCA_937902055.1 uncultured Pelolinea sp. | reverse complement strand
CCGGCGGTGGTCACCGTGGTGGGCACCACCAGCGGGCAAATGACCTTTTTTGGCTATTCCGGCGATCAGGAAGTCAGCGGCAGCGGATTCATCATCACCGGCGATGGGTACATCGTTACCAACAATCACGTGGTGGAAGAAACGCAATCCCTCCAGGTCATTTTGAGCGACGGTAGCGAACTGCCGGCAACTGTAGTCAGCACGGATTCCTTTTCCGACCTGGCAGTGCTGAAGGCGGACGGGATCATGCCCGGCGTGGCGGTATTGGGGAACTCGGATAACCTGAAACCCGGCGAAACGGTTATTGCGATCGGCTCGCCCCTGGGCGATTTCCGCAACAGCGTCACGGTCGGCGTGGTCAGCGCTACCGGGCGGTCGCTGGACACCGGCAATAATTACCAAATGGAGAACCTGATCCAAACCGACGCGGCCATCAACAGCGGCAATTCAGGCGGGCCGCTGGTCAACCTGGCCGGGGAAGTTGTTGGCGTGAACAGCGCAGTGGTGCGCGGGAGCGGGAATTCCGCCATAGCCGAGGGATTGGGATTTGCCATACCCTCAAACACAGCCTTATTGATAAGCCAGCAGATCATCACCGAAGGATATTTTTCACGCCCGTATATGGGAGTGAGCATCCAGCAGATCGATCCATCCATTGCCAGCCGTTACGACCTGCCGGTGCAATGGGGGGCGTACATCACGCGCGTGGGAGACGGCTCTCCTGCCGGGAACGCCGGCATCCGTCAGGGCGATATCATCGTGCGTATCGGCGACAAGGTGTTCAGCGAGAACACGCAGTTCGTCAACGCCCTGTTTGCTTTTCAACCGGGAGACGTGGTCGAAGTGGAAGTGGTGCGGAACGATCAAAAAATGGTTTTCCAGGTCACTTTGACCGAGATGAGTTATTGAATCGAACGGGAGCATGTAATCCTGGGAACCGAAACAGGCCTGTCGATGATGACAGGCCTGTTTTTTTACGACCAATGCCCGATTCAATCTTTGGATTTGAAAATGATCCAGGCGGTAATCAGAGTAAAAGGCAGCATTCCGATCACGCCGGCGGGGGTGGGGCCGAGCAACCTGGGGAAGGATTCTTTCGCGAAGAAAAGCCCCACCGCGGCAATACCGTTCACCGCCGCGTGCGCGATGACAGCCGGCCAGACGCTTTGCGCTTTTTGCGACGACCATCCGATTAAACCGCCGATGGATATGGTGAAGCACAGTGTGGCTAGAAGCCCCGTCCACGGATATCCCCAATAATCCAGCCCATAATTATGCCCCATCGCGATCAACGGCCAGTGCCAGACGCCCCAAATTATCCCGCTGAGCAGCAGCGCCTTGCGCTTGCCCAGGACGGATAACTTCGGCAGCAGGTAACCCCGCCAGCCGAATTCCTCGCCGAAAGTGGCGGGAAAATTGACCAGGGGAGAGATAAGCATGCCCATCAGCGTCTGGACCATGACAAGCTGAAACGGATCGATAACCGCGGCGCTGCCCGCGGCTTTCAATTGAGCCTGCAGCAGTTCCATACCCGCGTCGTAATATTGCGGAAACAGCGCGAAAAATAGTGCCGCGCCGGCAATGGTGAGCAGCCCGGGGCCGAACCACGCGACCAACCAGTAAGGCCAGGCGGATTTCATGTGAAAACCAAGGAAGAGGTTTTGACGGCCTTCGCGGGTAACCAGGCGGGTGATGATGTTCGCCAGCGCCGGGCCCCACATGAAAATGCTGGCTTCCAGGATGAGCGCCAGGGTGATTTGCGTGCCGGGAATCAGCACCGGGCTGTTGGCCAGCCCGCCGGTCAACGCGATCACTGCCGCGCTTGCCCAGGAGATGCCAAATGCCAGAATTAGAAATAATGTCACCCTGTTCTTTTCAATTTTTTCCATAGTTTCCTTTCAATTCGTGAATGATTCTTTTCCAGAATTTTTCAACTTTCCTGCAGGTCAGCCAGGCGGTGTACGACCTCTTTGGATTGGCGGTAAAGCTCGCGAAAGAGCTGATAGCGCCGGTCGTAAATGCTTTTTAATTTTTGATCAGGTTTGATCTCTTTCTTGACCTTCACCCATTGCCCGGTAAGGGTTTTCAATCCATCCACCGCCCCGATAGCCATGCCGGCCAGGTAAGCATCGCCATAGGACGCGCCGATGGTTTTCTCCGGCACAATCTGCGGGACGCCGGACACGTCGCTGACCATCTGCAGCCACAGGTCGTTCTGCGTGCCGCCGCCCAC
>CALGUJ010000412.1 GCA_937902055.1 uncultured Pelolinea sp. | reverse complement strand
TGCTGATGATGTTCGCGATCAATATGCTGGCCTCGCTGACCTACTTTTCCATCTTGCCGGCGATGATTCTGGCGCGCAGCGGGCAAAACGAATGGGCGTTGGGTATGGTCCAGTCGGTTTTAGGCGCGGGTGGCGTGGTTGGAGCGCTGCTTCTCAGCACCTGGGGCGGCCCGCGAAAAAAGATCCATGGTGTGATGGGCTTCTGCGCGCTCTCGTTCCTGCTTGGCGACTCGCTGTTCGCGGTGGGGCGCAGCCTGCCGGTCTGGTTACTGGCGGCGGCGTGTACCGCTGTCTTTATCCCATTTATCAGCGGCGGGCAGCAGACGATCTGGCAGCTAAAGGTCGAACAGGATCTGCAAGGGCGGGTGCTGGCTGTGAAAGATGCGCTTCAGCAGTTCTTTGTTCCGGTCGGTTTCCTGCTGGGTGGTGTGCTGGCAGACGGAGTCTTCGAACCGGCCATGAGCGCCGGCAGCTCACTGGTTAGTACCTTTGGCTGGCTGGTTGGCACCGGCCCTGGCGCCGGAATGGGTCTCATGTTCTGTATAACCTGTATTTCGGGTGCCCTGATTTGCCTGGCTGGCTATCTGTATGCCCCGCTTCGGAATGTGGAGGATGATCTACCCGACGCGATGCATCATCCGATGGAAAGCGTTGCGTCGCGATCTTAAGGTAAATTGTTTTTGAGTGAACCGAGGTCTAACCCTACGATTGTTTACAGGGATTATTACAGAGGCCCAGGGTAGATGAGCTGGTTTTCGAGATTAACGCTGCGCTGAAGGAGCGCCGAGATTATTACCTGGATGAGCATCTTGCTTACTGGGAAGGTCAGGATCCTGATTTCCAATATGCGGTATACGAAAGCCATAGGATTCCAACCTACAAAGAGACCTATACCCGGCTGCCCAGCGATTAAACGAAAAGATAGGAATTGAAATCGCAGAGACTTAACGGTTTCCTGATTATCCGACCGCTTGTTAGGTTTGGAATTTGAGCGTTGTTACGCTGGAATTACGATATTACATTTCCCACAATATTCTAACATTGTACAAAATGGAACAAATTCCTTTGGAAAATCCGATTATTATAATAAAATAGATCGTGAGCGATATAATCTTTAGCGATAAAATTATATCTGCGAAAGCTGATCAATAACCGAAAAGGAACCGAAATGGGAACAGACATCAAACACTCTCAAATGGAACGACATGGCATTATCCGGACGATATTCCGAATTTTGCAGGGACTCTTTTTAGTCTTTTCTGGAGTCAACCATCTTACGGTTGCGCGCGTCGAATTCCTGGCGCAGGTGCCACCCTGGGTGCCGCTGAGTGGCGACCTGGTGGTCGTTTTATCGGGCATCGTTGAAATCGTGCTCGGGCTGGCTCTGGTGTTTCTGGCAAGACAGCGCGTGTTGGTGGGTCTGGCTGTGGCAGCATTCTTTGTGTTGATCTTCCCCGGCAACATATCGCAGTACGTTAACCGGATCGACGCCTTTGGTCTGAATACCGACCAGGCCCGTTTTATTCGACTGTTTTTCCAGCCGCTGTTGGTGATCTGGGCTTTATGGGCTACCGGCGCCTGGCGCGCTTTGCGCGCCGCGAAATTCAACTTCCGGGCGGTTTTATCAGCGGCCATTGGCCGATAACATACACCTCATTCTCGCGAAAGGAACTGCTATGCCTCGTGTATCTCTCAACCAACCTGCGCCAAATTTTAGCCTGTGTGATTATAAAGGCAATGTCTTTACCCTGGCGGAACAAAAGGGCCAGAAGAATGTGCTTCTGGTTTTCAACCGCACGTTTGTCTGACCATTCTGCCAAAAGCATATGGCGCAGTTGCGCCATGACTATGATCAGTTTGTATCCCGCGACGTGACCGTCGTTGTGGTCGGCCCGGAAGATGCCAAAGGATTTGCGGCCTACTTCCAGAAAGAAGCTCTTCCTTTTACCGGCCTGCCTGACCCCACGGCCAGTGTGCTCAAGCTCTATGGGCAGGAGGTCAACCTGTTCAAGCTGGGACGCATGCCCGCTCTGGTGTTGATCGACAAGGAGGGCGTGGCCCGTTTTGTTCACTACGGTCACAGCATGAGCGATATTCCCAGCAACCAGGAAATCCTGGCGCTTGTCGATGAAATCAACAATAAGGAAGAAACCGTTCTATGAAGACAACATCAATTTCTCAAAACATTGTCCGGATTGCAGGCCCCACCCATTTGATCTAACGGATCCAATTGTGGACGGGGAATGCCGGAGCACTGGTTAAATGCACAGGAGCAGATTTTCCTGAGGCCTGCGCCTGGCTTGCCCAGGTGCTCCAACTATTGTGCGGGGTCGGTGCGATTGGACTGGGAGAAATCC
>CALGUJ010000411.1 GCA_937902055.1 uncultured Pelolinea sp. | reverse complement strand
GTCGGCGTAAAACATTTGCAGGACTTTCCGGCCAATCTCCGCGCCGGCGATGGATGCTGCGGTTTCGTTCATGGTGCGCATGGCGGGTGAATCGGAGAAATGAAGTCCCAGCGGCCGGATGTCGAGGTAATTATGGATCCACTCATGCGCGACCGTCTCAAGCAAGAATGACATACTGGAGGTATCGGTGACCATGGCTGGGTAGGTGCCCACCCCGCCGATATTGACGACCAATGCGGAAAAATCAGTATTGTTCTCCACTTTATTTTCCAGCGAAACAATATCGTCCAAATCCATGTCTGCATCCAATGAAATGCTTTCAGCCAATCTGATATTATCGCGCGGGGATACAACCAATTCCTTGGGCAGGGTGGTGGCGTGGTATAGCACAGGCGGGAAGGGTTGGCCGCCTTTTGGCAAGTGCATCCGCTCGATTGCCAGAGCAACCTGATTTTGAATCACGGTCTCGGCCAGAGAAGATTGTTTTCTCAACGCGCTTTGCCGAGCCGCCAGCCTGGCGCGCAAATTAACAGAGAATGCTTTGGGATCCTGGATGGCGGGATCGGAAAAGATGGATTCGAGCTCATTTTCCAATTCGCGGGTATCGCTGACCAACCGGAAGTAGTCGTTAACGATTGTTCTTTCCTGCCTGTAGTTGAAATAATGCTCGAAGCCGGCACCGAGCATGCGCAATTTATTGAAGACTGCTTCAATCGTCCAACCGATGTAATCAAACTCGAAAGATCGCGTAAAGGGACGCACCGCATCTTCCGGCAAAACCGGCTGCCAAACGCTGGTGGTGGATAAAAACATGGTAAGGCTGATAGTGATAACAATCAAAATCCGCCAAAGGGACTGTTTCATGGGTGTATTCGATTATTATACGGTTCGCGCGGCATAACAGGTTGTATTTTTGTATTAATAAAGTTTTTACAACCCTTCTTATTATTATTCGTTATAATTTATTGTATAAAATATACGTAGTAATATCGTAAGGGCAATATTGTAAAAAAAAGGGATTTAAAAATGGCCAGACCAAAAAACACACCAGAAAAAATTGACCGAATGCGCAACTCAATGATGGATGCGGTGATCTCGCTGCTCGATCACGTATCGCCTGACAAAGTCAGCATCCGCATGATCGCAGAAAAAGTAGGCGTATCGCATATGGTATTTTATACCTACTTTAAGGACCGCGACGAGATCATGCAAGTACTGATCGAGCGCGAACGAAAACGTATCAATGATCATTTTGCCGCAAAGCTTGAGAAAGCCAAAACTGTCTCAGCTAAATCGGTGATGCAGGAACTGATCAGTGAGTACATGCAAACCGCTGAACAACACCCCAAAATATTCCGCCTGTTCTGGCTGGATCCCATGGTTGAAGAAAACCAGGAACACGCCCGATTCAACCAACTGGATGACGCGATTGCCAGCCTGTCCAAGTTGATCAAGATCGGTATGGAAAAAGGCGAATTCAACAAACGGAACGAACGCCTGGCAGCCACAACCATCATGGCGATCATCAACGGACCGATCGTAATGGAACAATGCAAAAAACTGCCCGGGGACATCAAATGCGCCAAGTTGATGGAACAGATTACGCTGGCAGCGTTTGCTTACCTGCAGTCTTAAGCAATCCTTTGAGCTGCGCAGGGAAAATGCGCGGCTCTCAAAAAATTGATTACAAAACAGCACGCTAACCAGGCGTGTTGTTTTTTGTTAATTTATTTCTAAGCAACAGCCGAATAAAATGGCTTTATATTTGCGTATTGAAACAATGTTAAAAAAATATTAATAAATCTTTATATAATTGAGCGGAAATCGAACCTTATATTGCGGTCCTTACGTATATATTGCTGGAGTCGAGGTTGAAAATGGCAAAGAAAAAAGAAAAAGATTTAAACGAAAAAAAGAACACGCAAGTTCTCAATTCAGAGGTAGTTGAAAAACCGAAGAACCGGTTGCAGAAGCTGGTTTCCTGGTTTACAGAAAAGCGAATTCGCTGGATAATACCTTTAATCATTGTTTTGATTGTTGGGTTTATTATCTTCAACAGCATCCAGGCAAGAAACGCAGCGGCTGAGGCATATCAAACCCTGAAATTGGAAAAGGGGGATCTGGTGGTAATTGTGGGAGCAACCGGAACAGTTGAAGCAAACCAAACCGCAGAATTAACCTGGCAGACCACGGGGCGCGTGGAAAGCGTTAATGTCAAATTGAATGATCGCGTAAAGTCCGGGGATATCCTGGCGGATTTGGCCGATAATACCTTACCGCAATCAGTGATCCTGGCTCAAGCGGATTTGGTGGACGCAAAGAAAGCGTTGGAGAACCTGATCAATTCGAACACCGAGACTGCTGAAGCGTATGCGGCGCTTCTGGATGCCGAACAGGACCTGCGCGACGCCGAAGATGACCGCGACCAGTGGAATTACAATGACGCGAACATCGACAGAGTCAATGACGCGCGCGCCAAGTTCATTGCCGCTGAAGAAGAATTCAAGATCTATAAAGCAAACTATGAAGCCGTTAAGAGGCTGCCGGCTGATGATCCCAAACGTGTGAAAGCGAAAGAAGAGCACGACAGTTATAAGTTGATCCGCGACAAAGCCTTGCGAACTCTCAACTATATCCTGGGAAAAGCGTATGGCCAGCAGGTAGCGGAACATTTTGCCGCTTACGATATCGCGGAAGCCAAGTTGGATGACGCACAGCGTGATTGGGATCGGGTCAAGAGCGGCCCGAATGCTGACGATATCAGCGCGGCCGAGGCTAAAGTGGCCGCTGCAGAGGCGACTGTTTCAATGGGCTGGCTCGAATCCCCCTTCAATGGAACAGTCACCCAGACTAACCCCAAAGTTGGCGACCAGGTCAGTATTGGAACGGTCGGATTTCGTATCGATGACCTCAGTCAGCTTTTTATGGATGTGCAAATCTCGGAAGTGGATATCAACAAGATCAAGGCCGGACAAAAAGCGGAATTGGCTTTCGACGCGATCAGCGGGGCAACTTACGCCGCTGAGGTTACGGAAGTCTCCAGCGTCGGCGTGGATAGCGGTTCAGGAGTGGACTTCACTGTCAGGCTGAAAATTCTGGATTTGGATGAGCAGGTGCGGCCGGGCATGACCGCATCCGTCAATATCATTGTCAGCCAAAAATCGGACATCCTTACCGTCCCCGGCCGGGCAGTGCGCTTCAAAGATGGAAAGCGGATCGTGTATGTACTCGAAGGAGGTGCTCTTCAAGAAATTCCAATCGAGATCGGTGCGTCTTCGGATACCAGCATCGAGATCGTGTCTGGTGATCTGAAAGAAGGGGATTTGGTTGTATTGAACCCGCCGTTCGAGTTCAACATGACTGGCGGAGGACCGTCTTTTGAGGATTAACCCATGGTTAAAAAAGGGAACGCAATCGTCGCCAAAGACCTCACCAAGGTATACCAAATGGGGCATGTGGAAGTAAGCGCTTTGTGCGGCGTAACGCTGGAAATTAAATATGGAGAAGTAGTCTCGATCATGGGGCCGTCCGGTTCGGGAAAATCGACCTTGATGAATATCATAGGCTGCCTGGATCGGCCGACCTCGGGAGAATATTATCTGGATGGCGAGCTGGTATCGGATCTGACGGATGACCAACTGGCATTGATCCGCAACCGAAAAGTGGGTTTCGTTTTTCAGAATTTCAACCTGCTGGCCCGTTCATCGGCTTTGGTTAACGTTCAATTGCCGATGCGATATGCGGGTGTTCGCGAAGGGATGCAGGAAAGAGCCTCCAAATCGCTGGAAGCGGTTGGTTTGAGCGATCGCATGAACCACAGACCCACTGAATTATCCGGCGGGCAGCAGCAGCGCGTGGCATTGGCGCGCGCCCTGATCAACGACCCGGCCATCCTGCTGGCGGATGAACCGACCGGAAACCTGGATTCCAAATCGGGAGAAGAGATCATCGAACTTTTGCTTGATTTAAACAAGAAAAAAGGAACGACTTTGATCATTGTGACGCATGACCCAAAGATCTCGGCCAGGACCAAACGCATCATCCAACTTTATGATGGAAAAGTAGTCAAATAATAAGAATGGACATCGTACTTGCAGTTAAAGAAGCACTGGAAAGTCTGAGCGCCAACAAATTACGCGCCGGTTTGACGATTCTGGGAATTGTGATCGGCGTTGCGGCGGTGATCGCCATGCTTGCCATCGGGACAGGCGCCCAGAATACCATCCTGGGTTCGATCAACAGCGTGGGCACCAACCTGCTGTTTGTGTTCCAGGGAAATACGCAGCAGGAAATTCGCAACGAGCAACCGATCACCATGAGCGACGTCAACGCCATGGAGGATGTTCTGCAAGCGCCGCACATTCAAATGGTATCGCCGGTGGTGTATGGCTACGTCAACGCGACATACGGCGGCGAAACCACCCGCCCGGAACTGCTGGGCGTCACATCTAATTTTGAAGCTACCGCGAACTATGGATTGAGCGAAGGCCGCTTCATCAGCGATGAGAACGTGAACGGACGCGCCTCGGTTGCGTTGTTGGGACCGGATGTGGCGGAAAAATTATTCGGCCGCCGCGATATGATCACCGGTGAAACTATCCGCCTGGAAGGGCAGCCTTTCCGCGTGATCGGCGTGCTGGAATCCAAAGGCGGTGGTTCGGTCGGCAGCCAGGATAACGTGATCTTCGTGCCGCTCACCACCGCGCGCGTGCGCCTGTTGGACCGCGAACGCGACCATGTGGATATCGTGTATATCCAGGCGGTGGACGCCGAGTCCGTCACCATTGCCAGCAATGAAGTTGCCCAAATCCTGCGAACACGCCACCATACCGAAATCGGCCTGGATGATTTCACGATCTACACGCAAGAGGATATCCTCTCAGTAGCCGGAACGATCACCAGCGTGCTGACGATTTTCCTGGGCGGTATCGCGGCCATTTCGCTTTTAGTGGGCGGAATCGGCATCATGAATATTATGCTGGTTTCGGTCACGGAGCGCACCAAGGAGATTGGCCTGCGCAAAGCCCTGGGCGCGCGCAAGGCGGATATCCTGCTGCAATTCCTGACCGAATCTTCGCTGTTGAGCTTGTTCGGCGGAATCATCGGCATTGTATTCGGTTGGCTGATTTCCGTGGCGGTGGGAAAGATCGCTACAGCCAGCGGTACGCCCTTTACACCGGCGGTGGGTTTGAACGCCATCCTGCTGGCAACCCTGTTCTCGACTGCCGTTGGCCTGTTTTTCGGTATTTACCCCGCCAACCGCGCAGCCAACCTGGAACCCGTGGAAGCACTGCGGTACGAATAAACTGCCTGCCTTAATCAGTTAAACGGGCTGCCTATGATCAGGCAGCCCGTTTATTTTGTGAGAAGATCGGATTCCAAATCCTGACTGGGTGATGATCCAAGGGAACACTTAAAGTTCGTCTAGACAAAATGACGCTTGACACTGATTTCATCAAACGGAATCGGGTAGAATAGTACAGCAAAATCATTGGGAGGCAGGTATTATGGATACTTGGAAAATAATTGTCACGGATGGATTACAAGATACGGGGATGAGTATTCTATCGAAAGAAGCGAAAGTGGACGATCGCAAAGGTATTTCCGCCGAGGACCTGGTCAAAGAAATTGGAAATTATGACGCAATTATCGTGCGCGGACGGACAAAAGTCACCCGCGAGGTCATCGAGGCCGGCAAGAACCTGAAAGTGATCGGGCGCGCGGGCGTCGGCGTGGATAATATCGATATCGCGGCGGCCAAAGAAAAGGGAGTCAAAGTGGTCAACGCGCCCAGTTCCACCACAACCGCGGTTGCGGAGTTGGCCATGGGGTTGATCTTTGCCCTGGCGCGTGAAATCCCCAAAGCCGATGCTTCGATGAAACGCGGCGAATGGTTGAAAAAGGATTTCGAAGGCGTTGAATTGTTCGGAAAGACCCTCGGCATTATCGGGTTCGGTCGCATCGGTTCGACCATTGGCCAGACGGCAGCGGCGGTGGGGATGCGCATCATGGCCTGCTGCCTTTTCCGTATTCCCGAAACCATTCGCATCATCGGCGGCGAACTGCTGGTGATGGACGATATTATCGAAAAATCCGATTTTATTACCATCCACACGCCTTTGACGGACGAAACCCGCGGCATGATCAACGCTGAAGCCTTCGCCCGCATGAAAGACGGCGTCTACATCATCTGCACTGCGCGCGGCGGGATCATCGATGAAAAAGCCCTTTTGGATGCGTTGAATTCCGGCAAAGTGGCCGGGGCCGCTTTGGACGTGTTCGAAACCGAACCACCGGTATTCAAGGAGTTGATCAACCATCCAAAGGTGATCGCTACTCCGCACATGGGCGGACAAACCAACGAAGCGCAGCGGCGGGCTTCAGTGGATATTTCGAGAGAGGTGATGGCTGCGCTCAAGGGCGATAAATTGCATTGGCAGGTTGTTTAGAACAAAGAGGATATATGGAAGAAAAATTACGAAGGTTTAAGACGCTCTCTGCTGAAATAGCTAACTTACGCGCGACAAGCGCAGTGCTGAATTGGGATCAACTGGTCAATATGCCGGCGGGCGCTGCGGAAGACCGCGGCGAGCAAATTGCCACCATCGAAGAGATCCTCCACCATAAATCCACTTCGGACGAGTTGGGCAGCCTGCTGGAAGATTTGTCTGCTGATGCCCGTACTCTAGACCCGGATTCGGATGATGCCCGCATGATCAGGGTTGCCAAACGGCATTTTGACAAAGCAGTCAAGGTACCCGCGGATTATGTCAGCGAGAATGCGCGCGTCACAACGGTTGCGCAGAGCGTTTGGGAAAAAGCCAAGACTGAATCCAATTTCGAGCTTTTCCGCCCATACCTGCAGCAAATCGTGGATTTACGCCGGCAGTACGCGGATTTCTTCAAACCCTGGGATCATGTATATGATCCATTGCTGGACGATTTCGAACCGGGCATGAAAACCGCAGAGGTTCAGGAAATTTTCGGAAAGTTGCGGCCGATGCAAGTGGGTTTGATCAAAGCCATCGCGCAAAAACCGCAGGTTGAAAAATCGTTCCTGGAGCTGGAATACCCTGAAAGAGGTCAACTCGAATTTGGAGAAGAGGTAATTCGTCAATTCGGATACGACTGGAATCATGGACGGCAGGACAAGTCGGCGCATCCCTTCACGACCGGTTTCGGCCTGAACGATGTGCGCATCACGACCCGCTTCAATACGCATTATCTGCCCACAGCCATGTTCGGCACCATGCACGAATGCGGGCACGCGCTTTACGAATTGGGCATCAACAAAGAATATAACCGCACGCCCCTGGCGGATGGCGCATCGATGGCGGTGCACGAATCCCAATCACGCATGTGGGAGAACCTGGTTGGGCGATCCTGCGCATTCTGGAAGCATTACTTCCCGCGCCTGCAGGCCATCTTCCCCAGCCAGTTGGGCAACGTGAACGCGGAAATGTTCTATAAAGCCGTCAACGCGGTGGAACCATCATTCATTCGCACGGAATCCGACGAAGCGACCTATAATCTGCACATCATGCTGCGCCTGGAAATGGAGATTGCGCTAATGGAAGGCAGCCTGGCAGTCAAAGACGCGCGTGAAGCATGGAATGAAAAGTTCAATGCTTACCTGGGGCTGGTGCCGCCGGATGATGCCCATGGTGTTCTGCAAGACGTACACTGGTCGTTTGGCGGGCTGGGATATTTCCCGACTTACGCGCTGGGCAACCTGGTTTCAGTGCAAATTTGGGAACGCATGACCCAGGATATCCCTGACGTTGAAGATCAGATTGCACAAGCGAAATTCGATGTGCTGTTGGCGTGGCTGCGCGAGCACGTGCACGTCTTCGGCGCCAAGTACGAACCGCAGGAATTGATGGTAAAGGTGACCGGTTCCAGGATCACGCCTGAACCGTATATGCGCTACCTTGAAACGAAGTTCGGCGAGATTTATTCGTTGTAAAGAAACTTTAAAAAAACCGCTCCTGGAGCGGTTTTTTTTCTAAAGGTATTCCTGTTTAGAATGCGGCATTGACCGTGTAGAATGAAGGGTCAGTGGGTGTTTCGCCGCTGGGGTCCCAGACGTATACCCAATCGCCCTCATTGGCCCATTGGTATAACCAGGCTGAATCTCCGACCGATAAATTGACGCAGCCATGCGATTGTTCATACCCAAACATGGCGCGCCAGTAAGCGCCATGCAGCGCGCGCGGTCCATCGTAGTACATGGTCCAGGGCACTTCCTCCAACAGGTAGTAGTCGGTTTTGCCGCTGGCAAACGCGCCGGTCATGGTTTCAAAATCTTTCTTCTCGCGAATCTGGAATAACCCCGGTTGGGTATAGTACGGTTCGTAACCGGTGGCGATCAACGTTGAGAAAAGCAATTGATTGTTCTCATACGCGCATAGAGTTTGTTCGTATAAATTAACCTCTATCCAGCGGCCGTTTTCTACCCCGTCGGGGGCGTCGCTATGGGGATAGATGGCGCGAATGGCACGTCTTTCCACCCATTTTCCGATCCCGATCATGTACCAGGTGGTGCCTTCCGCTTCGACCGTGTCGTAAATCTTGACCACGGTGTTGCGAGTCAATTGCTCGTTCAGGATGGCCGCATTATAGCTGGGTTCGCGGCGCGGGTTAACCAGATCGATAATCCAGCCGAAATCATTCTTGGGCTTCTGCGCGAATAACAATCCCTGAAAATTGGAATAAACCGTGGGTGAAGCACGGATCCACTCGCCGAGCGCGTTGGTCACATAAGCATCGCCACCGTTGTAACCGATCTTGTCGTAGGAAATATAGAGGGTGTTGCCGATGGGAACGTAATGCGAAGCGCCCCAACCGGAGATGGCGGAAGCCATGTCCGGATACCAGGCGGCCTGCACACCCTCCCCGACGTTCAACTTGGCGTAATTCTTATTCAACACCAGCAAGCTGCTATCGGGATGCGAGGCGATCAGGGGCTGGTCGGGGATGCTGATGCCTTCACGCGCCCATTTGGTCAACGTCTCCGATGGACCCATCGGCAGGCAGTCGACAGGCGCGATCAGATAAACGCCTGGCAGGCAAAGCGGCAATCCCTCGTAGGATTCCTGGTAAGCCGGCAATGTCGGCGTGGGTTCGACGGTCGCCGTGGCTGTGGCAGCGGGGGTGGGGGTTTCCATTACTGCCGTTTGAGCCGATTCAGGAGTTTCGCTTTCGGGAGCGGCGCCGGATTGATCCGCCGGCAACGCCGCATCCGGTTGCGAGGTCGGTTGAACCTCGTCCTGCGCAAAGACGATCGACGAATCCAGCAGGAGCGTGGCTATCAGCAGCAATCCAAAAAAAATTCTTTTGCGATTTTGTAGCATTCAAACCTCATTGAGAAATTAACGGGTCTAATTGTACCTGATTCTGTTTTACCAAAATTCGGGAGGATTGCCAACTCAAACCGGTTTAAATTTCAAAGCGGACCAGCCAGTGCGTGCCGCACGGCGCGACTTTGATGAAACCGGCTTTCAGGAAAGTCTCCAGGCTGCCCATGTAGAGTTCAACGGGTGTATGGTGGCGGTCGACCTGGGTGGGATACGCTTCAACCAGTTGCGCCCCGCCTAGCCGGGCAAATTCGACGGCAGCCTGAATGGCTTTCAGCATGCAACCGCTGTTGCGTTCGGTTTTCGCGATATAGAAGCAGACAATTGACCAGACCGGCCGATCATCCACTCTCTTCAACGTGCGCGAGCGCTCCAGAGACGAGAAATCTTCGCGCGGCGCGATCGAACACCAGGCAACCGGCATCTGGTCGCGGTAACCGATCAGACCGGGCACGAGACCGCCTTGAACCAGCGCGCGCAGAGCCTGCCGGTTGCCTTCACCGCAATTCGCGCAGTTTTGCTGGAATTGCTTGCGCGGCAGGCGCCAGAACATGCACCAGCAACCACCGGATGCGCCGTGCGCCCCGAACAGCGTCTCAAAATCTACCCATCGGCTGATGTTCAACGGGAAGAAGGAAATATCCTCGATCTGTATGGCTGAATCAGTTTTCATGATTTTCAAACCTGTTAACCTATTGCTTGATTATCGCATAAACCAGCGATAATTCATTATGCTATAATGCTGCTACCTTGGAGATTTCAACTCGGCGGATATCATGCGTTATTTAATCACTGGTGCAGCGGGCTTTTTGGGCGCGCCTTTGGCGAACCGACTCATACAAGCGGGGCATCGAGTCGTGGGTTTGGATGACCTCTCCACCGGCGATCCGGAACGGTTATCTCCCGAAGTGCATCTGGTGCGGGGAGATGTCAACGACCGGCCTAAATTATGGTCACTGCTGCAGGAAGTCGATTGCGTATATCACCTGGCGGCGCGCGTGATCGTCCCGGAATCCGTTTTGTACCCCAGCGAATACAATCAGGTCAACGTCGGGGGGACGGTTTCATTGATGGAAGCCATGCGCGACGTGGGGGTGCGGCGCGTGGTTTTTATATCCTCGGGCACGATCTACGGCAACCAGCGCACTCAACCTCTACGCGAATCCTGCCGGCCCAATCCGCGTTCGCCTTACGCCGTCTCCAAGTTATCGGCGGAATACTACATCCGTTCCATCGGCGACCTGTGGGGGATTGAAACGGTTTGCCTGCGCGTGTTCAACGCCTACGGCCCCGGACAGCGCATGCCGCCCACCAATGCGCCGGTTATCCCTTACTGCATCCGCCAGGCTTTGGATCGTGGCACTATCGTGGTGCATGGCGAGGGCAAGCAAACCCGCGATTACGTTTACATCGACGACGTAGTGGATGCCATGACTGCCGCTTCATCCACACCGGATATCAACCGGTTGATCATCAACGTGGGCAGCGGAAAAGAAACGTCCGTGAACGATATCATCAAACGCGTGGTGGAAATCACGCACGCCAAACCGGAGATCGTGATGAACAAAACTCACGACAGCGGCCCGGCACGCATGTGCGCCGACCTGGGATTGGCAAAAAGAAAACTGGGCTTTTCCCCCAAAGTGTCGCTGGCTGAGGGATTACGGCGCACCATTGAAAGCGATCCGCGCTTTCACAAAGAATAGATTTTTCCCGCAGGATTTCAGGCGCTAAATGAATTTCAACCGCCCCGCCGCATAGATCACCATGCGCAGGAGCAGCCAACCGTGTTTCCAACGTTGAATGTTGGTGGTGCCGTAGGTGCGTTCGCGGTAACGGATGGGCATATCCACGATCTTCAGGTTCAATTTGGCAGCGCCGAAGATCAATTCAAAATCTCCGAAGGGATCGAAATCACCGAAATAAGCGCGATTGGCGCAAATCGCTTTGTAATCATCCTTCCACAAGACTTTCGTACCGCACAGGGTATCCTTGATCGGTTGTCCCAATAAATAGGTGAAAATGATCGTGAATGCTTTGTTCCCGATCAGGTTCAAGGGCCGCATGGCGTGTTTTTCCATGGGGTAAACCAGACGCACACCGTTGATGAAATCGCCCTTGCCGCTGACCAGCGCGTTATAAAAACGCGGGAGGTCTTCCGGCGGCATGGTCAGATCGGCATCCAGGATCATCAGCACGTCCTCTTTGGCTTTAGAAAAAGCCAGGCGCACGGCGTCGCCTTTGCCTTTCCCCGGTTGTTTATAAACGCTGGCATCGACGTCCTTGTAAGCTTTCATCTGCCTGCAGATCTCGTCATAGGTGTCATCGCTGGAGTGGCCTTCTACGAAGATCAACTCGGTGTGCGATCCCATTTGCGGTGTTTCCTCAAAAATTCTTTTAACGTTGCCAGCCTCATTCCTGGCAGGCACTACGATGCTGACGCCCGGCAGTTTGCCGCGCAGCGCGCCGGTTTCCCTGGGACGGGCTACCATAAAATGAGTCATCGCCAAAAAGCGGAACGGCCACATGTGCACCAAATATTGATTGAATAGCGGCGTAATCAACGGAAT
>CALGUJ010000410.1 GCA_937902055.1 uncultured Pelolinea sp. | reverse complement strand
TCGTTGGGGATGATCCAACTGACCTCGCCCGGCACCCAGGAGTTGAAACCATGGATCGATTTCATGTAACACTGGTTGTTGTGGTACCGCCACACCAGTTCCCCCGAACAGAAAGTGTGCTCCACGTCCACCCAGGGGTCGCGCAGGAACAGGTCGAGCGCCAGTTTGCGGTTTTGGGCGCTGCTGTCCAGGAACGCCTGTCGTTCAAAATCCTTGTCGTACGAGATCGTGCCGACGTAGCAGCAGAAGTAATCCCATTCGTCCACTGGCAGGAAGGAATCCAGGTAGGCCTTTTCATCCGTTTCAAGCGGGGTGCCGGCATCCAGATGGGCTGCGATGTGGTGCAGCAGGATCAGGTTGGATTGCCCGCTTTTGCTGCGGTCGACGTTCAGCCAGGTGTATAGCGGTCCTTTGACTAACAGGAATACCAGCAGGCACAGCAGCAAACTGCCGGCTGCCTGCTTCCAATATTTTCGATAAATGACCGGCAGCGTGATCAACAACGCGAAAGCCACCGGGATGCCATTCTGCCGCAGGATCGCGATTAAAAAGCCCGATAAACCCAGCCAAACCCAACCCCAGCTTTTCAGGGATTCTCCCCGGCTGAGGAAAATTTTCAGGACCAATATCGTCAACCATAACATCGCCATCGCGTATGGAATATCGCGCCATAAGGCGATGATGAGTTGGTTGTTTACCGGTGACAGTGCGAATAAAAAGCTGACGATCCATAGCGGCCAGCGCGGCACGCCCGAATCTTCCAGCGTTTTCAATCCCCAGGCAGTCAGGAAGGAAAGCAGCAGGATTTG
This sequence comes from uncultured Pelolinea sp., assembly GCA_937902055.1. GTDB lineage: Bacteria > Chloroflexota > Anaerolineae > Anaerolineales > Anaerolineaceae > Pelolinea. The sequence continues at coordinate 2,923 of CALGUJ010000410.1, read as the reverse complement.
CAGGATCACCACCAGCGCCGGTGAATACCAGATTTTCATCAACACTGCCAGCCCGAAGGCATACAGGGCGGATTGCCAGTCGGAATACACTCCCGAGAGGTTCTGAATCCACAAAGCCATCGAGTCGTTGCTCATCACCCCCGGCCAAAATACCAGCAGTGTGAACCCCCAAACTACGACCATCGGCAGCATATACAGCAGCCAGGCGTATTTTCCGCTATGTTTTTTCTGGCGGCGCTGCGGATGCCAGGTGCCCAGGATCACCAGAAATGCGAAGATGATAAACCCGCAGCTCACGCAGAATGCGATGATGAAAGGGAGTTTGTAAACCAGCGGTATATCGAGCGGAGTATCGATTAAAACGTTCGGTACTTTGGGTTGGTTCAGGTTGTATTCTTTCTCAACCCCGTTCCAGGACACGAAAACCGGCTGGTCGTAGCGGGTCATGCGGAAAGCGATTTCAGGCTGCGCGCCCGCCTTGCCCTGCCAGGTGACGATGACTTCCTGGTTGGGGGCGAACAGGATATTCTTCGCAACCCGTTCCCATTCCCCTTCGAAATGCATGTTCTCGTAGTAAACCGTCCCCTGCCCGGTTTCCACCCACAACAAGCGCACGCTTTCCTGGTCCTGCGGCACATCCCCGATCGGGATACGGACTTTCATCTGCGTGTCCGGCAGCAGGTAGTAAACAGGCTGGATGCGTGTGTTCGCCAGCACCACCAGGCTCATCAGTACTGTGAAGATCAATGCCGTGATGCGCATTCCGCGCGGCAGCGCCGCGAAGCGGCGCGCCAGCAGGCATTTGCGCAGCCACGCCACCAGCAGCGTGGCCGCAAGCGAGATGAGGATGGCATACAACAAATATCGTTTGCTGAAAAAATGGCGCTGCAATACGCCCAGGTAAACCGAAGCGCCGGCGCTCAACCCAACCAGCAGGCTGGTCAGAAAGAATTTTGGCGACGCTGACAATTCACGAAAAAACAGGGATGCGCGTTTCATATTCCCCCATTTTACCGCAAGCGATTTATCCGGCAGCCTGCCCGTGCGGTTTTCTTGCATTTTCCATTTTCAACCCCTATAATGGTTTTCATAAAGCATCAGGTTTTGAATCTATGTTTTAATACGGTGACCGGTGAAATGATGAATACCTGTGAAAACATCGCCTACACGTGCCTCCGCAAGCCCTGTGAAGTCGGGCAGGGTGGGCGGATTGCGTATAAATGGATCCACAATGACCTGACCGACAGCCAGTACACCTACGCGGCGGTTGACCAGGCTTCCAATCGTTTCGCGCACGTTTTGAAATCCCTCGGGATAAAAAAAGGCGAACGGGTCAGCGTTTACCTGCCCAAATCCCCTGAATTGATCGAGTGCTTCTTTGGAATTCTAAAAACCGAAGCGGTATCCTGTATCCTGTTTTCCACCTTCGGCGAAAGCGCGTTGTACGACCGCCTGTCCGATAGTCAAACGCGCTTTGTGGTCACCCGCCTAAGCCTGTTGAAACGCATCCGCAAAGCCCTGGAAGAAGGCCCCACCAACCTGCAGGCAATCCTGGTTACCGACCTGGAAGCGCATCAGGATGATTTTGTCCTCAGCCTGCCCCGCCTGTTGGCGGACGCGCCGGCGGAATTCGACTTTCCCGCGCAACTGGATGCGGAAACGCCGGCTTTCATCCAATATACCTCCGGCTCCACCGGCAAGCCCAAAGGCGCGCTGCACGTGCATTCGGCTTCAACTTCCATGGTCGCTTCGTTCAAAGAAGTTTTTCACCTCGAGGAAAGTGACCGCTACTGGTGCACGGCCGACCCGGCCTGGATCACCGGCCTGGTTTACGGCGTTATCGCGCCGCTCGTCACCCTCACCGATCAGATCCAATTCGGCGGTAATTTCAATGCCGAAAGCTGGCTGGGCATCCTGCAGAAAGAACAGGTGAACATATGGTACACCGCCCCCACCGCCCTGCGCATGCTGATGCAGGAGGAAGAGCAGTTGTTCAGGCAATACGATTATTCCCGCCTCAAACGCATGTACAGCGTGGGCGAGCCGCTCAACCCGGAAGTGTACTATTGGGGCAAAAAGGTGTTCGGCGTGGAAATTTACGACAACTGGTTCCAGTCCGAAACCGGCAGCATTATGATCACGAACCAGCCCGGCCTGGCGGTCAAACCCGGCTCGATGGGCAAACCTCTCAGTTATATCGAAGCCTATATCCTGGATGAGCAAATGCAGCCCGCACTCGTGCGCCAACAGGGATTTCTCTGCCTGAAAAAGGGTTGGCCGTCCATGTTCCGCACTTACATTAATAAAGAAGACCTTTACCGTGAAAAATTCAACGGCGATTCTTATATCTCCGGCGACCTGGCTTACCGGGATGAGGAGGGCTATTTCTGGTACGTTAGCCGATCCGACGACGTGATCAACACCGCCGGCCACCTGGTCGGCCCCTTTGAGGTCGAAAGCGCTTTGCTGGAAATCGAGGAAGTCGTGGACGTGGCGGTCATCGGCGTGCCCGACCCGATCCTGCACGAAAAGATCATCGCTTTTCTATGCCTGAAGAAGGGCTGCGAGTGGTCGCGCGCGCTGGAATTGAAATGCCGGGTGAACATCTCCAACAAAGTTTCCACCACCGCCACCCCGCAGGAATATCATCTCGTGGACCGCATTCCCAAAAACAAGAGCGGCAAAATCCTGCGCCGCGTGTTGAAAGCCTGGTATGAAGGTAAAGACCCCGGCGACCTGTCCACCATGGAGGAAGCATGAACATATACGATCAATTGAACGAAGTATTTCGCGAGGTGTTTGCGGATGACGGCATCTCCTTGACTCCCGAAACCACCGCGGACGATATCGAAGGTTGGGATTCGCTGTCCCACGTGAACCTGATGATTGCCGTGGAGCTCAAATTCGGCATCGAATTCACCCA
>CALGUJ010000409.1 GCA_937902055.1 uncultured Pelolinea sp. | reverse complement strand
TGGGAGTTCCCCGGTGGAAAAGTTGAAACCGGTGAAGACTTGCCAAGCGCCCTCAAGCGGGAAATTCTGGAAGAATTGGGCGTCAACCTTATTGTGGAGAACGAAATCGGGCATTACAAACACGCTTACACCCATTACCGCGTGACGGTTCACGTGTTCAACGGGTGCATCCCGCGGGGCGAACCCCGCGCGCTGGAAGCCGATGAAATCCGCTGGGTGGATATTTCCGATTTGGATCAATTTCCAATGGGTAAAGTTGACCGCCTGATCTCGCGCGCTTTAACCTGAGATAATACACCGGCCTGCAAGATGTTTGTATAATGAAATCGATGCAGGAAAATGAATCCTTTGCGCAAGCCAGAAAACGCATGGTGGAAACGCAAATCAAAGCCAGGGGTATTCACGATCCCCGCGTGCTGAGAGTTTTTGAACGTGTTCCCCGGCATTTATTCGTTTCAGAAGAAATGCGGCCGGACGCCTACGAGGATCACCCCCTGCCGATCGGCTACGGCCAAACCATCTCCCAACCTTATATCGTTGCGTTAATGACCAGCCTGCTCGACTTGAAGGGCAGCGAAAAGATATTGGAGATTGGCACCGGCTGCGGTTACCAGGCTGCCATCCTGGCTAACCTGGCGGGGGAAGTGCATACCATTGAACGGATTAAGAATCTGGCGGACGTTGCCGGGGCTAATCTGGCTTCACTTGCATTAACCAATATTCAGGTTCACGTTGGCGACGGCTCGCTGGGCTGGCCGGAAGCTGCGCCTTATGACGGCATTATGGTTACCGCGGCCTCTCCCGCCGTGCCAGCCAACCTGATCGAGCAATTGAACACAGGCGGAAAATTGATCATTCCCGTGGGCGAACGCTGGCGGCAGGTGCTGGAATTATGGACCAAAACCTCGCAGGGAGTAGAAAAAAAAGAAATCCTGCCGGTAGTTTTTGTTCCCTTGCGTGGGGAACAAGGCTGGCAGGATTCTGCTTAGCAAAAATTTTTAGAGCAATTTAAAGATTACTCATGGTCACCAGAACGGTTGGATTGCGGCGCGTTTCTTTGTAGATCAGATTTTTTACTGTGCGGATGATGTTCTTTTCCAGGTTGCCGTTCGAGCTCTTTACGGTTTCAATCACCGGTTTTTCCAACCGGGACAGAATTTCCTGGGCTTCCTGCGAAGCCGCGAAACCGCGGCTGATGATCTCCGGCTTGCCCATCAATTCACCGTTCTCTTTATGTAAATTGACGTGCACCAGCACGATGCCGTCCTGCGAAAGCATGGCGCGGTCGCGCATCTCATCCGGGCCCAAATCGCCAACCCAGGACCCGTCCACGAAAATGGTGTTGATCGGGATTTGTCCGCCGATCTTGGCCTTACCGTTCTTGACGTTGATCACCGCCCCATCCTCAATCACCAGCACGTGTTTTTCCGGAATACCGGTCTGCATGGCCAGCAGTTTGGCTTGCATCATGTGGCGGACTTCGCCATACGCCGGAATGAAATATTTCGGTTTCGTCAGGTGGAGCAGCAGCTTGATATCTTCCTGGCTGCCATGGCCGGAAACATGCACGGGCGCGATTTCTTCATAGATCACGTTGGCGCCCTGCCGGAACAAGTCGTTGATAGTGGAGAACACTGCTTCTTCATTGCCGGGGATGGTTTTTGAAGATAACACAACTGTATCGCCTCGGCGGATATCGAACTGGCGCTGGGTTCCACGCGCCAGGCGGCCGAGAATGGAAGCCGGTTCGCCCTGCGCCCCGGTGCACATGATCACCACTTCCTCCTCGGGTAATTCAAGCGCAGTATTCAAGCTGACCATGGTACCCGGAGGAATGTTCAAATAGTTGAGCTTCTCCGCCATCTCGACGTTTTCCACCATACTGGTGCCCACAAAGCAGATCTTGCGGCGGTGCGCAACGGCGGCGTTGACGGCTTGCTGAACCCTTGAGATCAGAGAAGCAAAGCTGGCAATGATGATGCGGCCTTTGGCTTGCGAAAACACCTTCTCAAAAGCTTCGCTGACGTTCTGTTCGGAAGGCGTCCAGCCGGGGCGCGTGGCGTTAGTGGAATCGGCGATGAGCGCTAAAACGCCGCGCCGCGAGAATTCAACCAGCTTGGCGTAATCCGTCGGCCAGTTATCCACCGGAGTGTGATCAAACTTGTAGTCGCCGGATTGCACGATCAAACCCTCCGGCGTTTCGATTCCCAGTCCGACTGAATCCGGGATGGAATGGCACACGTGGAAGAAATCCACCTTGAAAGGCCCAATGCGGATGCTTTCGCCTGCACGGATGGTGTTCAAGGACACGTTATTAATCATTCCCCGGCGGGTCAACTTAACTTTGATCAAGCCCAGCGTCAGGGGTGTTCCATAAACCGGAACGTTGAATTCGGACAGAAAATAGGAGATGGCGCCGATGTGATCTTCATGGCCGTGGGTGATGATGACGCCGCGGATCTTGTCCTTGCGGCTGCGCAGATATTGAAAATCCGGGATGATGCAGTCGATACCCAGCATGTCGTTTTCGGGGAACATCGTTCCGCAATCGACAACGATCGCGGTATCGTCATACTCATAAAGCATCATATTGCGGCCAACTTCTCCCAGGCCGCCGAGTGGGATTATTTTTAAATTTGTCTCTTTCATTTTTTTACCTTAATTATATAAACCCGCTTGAA
>CALGUJ010000408.1 GCA_937902055.1 uncultured Pelolinea sp. | reverse complement strand
CGCCCTTGCGATCATTCCACAGCTTCAAAATTGTCTTCATCTCATTACTCCTTTTGATCTTCTCGCTTGTTTCTTTCTTCTGCCTTACATTCCGGCAACTAATGCTTCGATCTTGGCCACGATGGTCGAACCCAGGCTCGTGAACGCCACGATCGCCACCAGGATCAGCACCGCCGCGATCACCGCGTATTCCGCCATCGTCGCGCCTTTGCGATCCTTCAGCATCCCGTACAAATGCATTCCTATGTTCATACCTTCTCCTTTCTTTTCATCTTCCCGTTCATTTCACTTTAATTTCGCTGCCATTGCCATGCATCAAGGCGGTATCTTTTGCGAAGCGTTGTTTGAGAGCGGCAAACACGTTGCTGTACCAATCCTTGAATTTCCCTTTCAACCCTGCCAGGTCGAGACTGACTAGCGGCGTGTTTTGTTCAAGCGGCTGGGTGGGAACCATATAAAAGTAGAGCGCATTTAAACCCATCCAGTTCACTTCCAATTTGCGGGCGGCTTCTTCGATCTCCACTTCATACCATTCATGCACATTCCGGTTGGAGCGTTCCACCACTTGCATCCGGGCGGGGCGCGACCCCAGCAAAGGTTCCACCAGTTTGGCCACTTTTCCGCGCTTTCGTTCGATTTTTCCGACTGCCGAACGAAGCTGCTTCTTCGGCAGCGGGCTGACAATCAACCTCACGCCTTCAGCGGTCAGGAATTCCAAAGCCTGCGGATTTTCAAAACGGCGGCCCAATTCGACAACCGTCAGGTTGACCTGACTGCCGATCCATTGAAGCACGTCCGGCATGCGGATCTCTTTTCGATATAATTCCCGGCGATCGCGCATTTGCGCCTGATACCAATCCTCAAGCACAACGCGCATTTGCTTCATAATGGCGGCCTGGCGCTGGTTGGACAAGAAAATCACAACCGTCATGACCACAAACAATGCAACTGTTAGACTGGCAAAAAAATCAATCATTCATCTTCCTTTCCAATTCCCGCGCGCTCCGATCCATGTGCGCATAACGCGCAAGGGAAATTGTCAATTCCTGAAACGCCTGCCGGCGCGGATCGTACATGGCAGCCAAGCCGAGGCTGAACAGAACACCGCAGATGGCGAAAATCGGCCAAGTATGATTGAGAACTGTAACCGGATAAGCCGTTGACGTAATATTGCCGGCCCGATCCATCGCCTTTGCCTGAATAACGTATTCGCCATCCTTCAAATCTTTCGTATTCCAGAAAGATGACCAGTTCCCTTGCTTGATTCCCGCCCTCTGCCAACCTCCTCCGAAATCTATCCAAACTTGTTCAACTCCAGATCCCTGATCGGCAGCATTATTGATCAATTCAATAATTCCGTAAAAACTTTTCGGAGAATGAAATTCGATTTGCGGCGCGGTCATATCCAGCGGGATGACTGTTTCGACCGGCGTGCGGTTGCCGGCCAAATCTTCCACAAATCCATTCACCTGATAAACACCGGTTTCTTTTAACTCGATTTCCGCTTCAGCTTCGCCGTGTTCGGTTCCAAGAAGAATTCCGCCGCTTTCCATTCCCGGCAAGACCATTTCACGGGCATCCAGAATTCCCAATTGGAGCGCATCGTAATCACCCGCAGCGCTCAGGCGGGTTTGATAAACACCTGAGAGATTGTCCGTTCCGGCGAGTGAAAGTTTTACGGGTTGCAAATACCATTTATTGACACCGCGGTTTTCCGGAACCGTGAAATCCACCTCCGGAGGGGTCATATCGACATGGATTACTTTCCAGGTGGAGGCTACGTTGCCGGCTTTATCGGTCGCTCTGCCAATGACTCGGTAAGTGCCATCCTTGCGAATGGTCAGCGAGCGCTTATACCAGGTTGCGCCACCCAGCGAAACTTGCACGTTCGATATCCCTTTACCGTTATCCCAGGCGTACACGTACACCGAGACTGGCCGGTTGTACCAGCCGTTGTTGCCGGTCGGTTCGGGAATGGAAAGTGATACCGTAGGGGGCGTGCTGTCTTTACCGGCAAACCTGATGAGGGTATAGGCCGGGCTGGCGAGCAGCACAGCAGCCGATAAAAGCACAGCCAACAAACGGTTTGCGTTCCTTACCATTACCACACCCCCGGCAGCAAACGGTTGCGAACCCGGTTGCCGTAATCCTGGTAGCCGAAGATGAGTTTCTCTTCCCAACGGATGCGCAACACCAGCGTCGCG
>CALGUJ010000407.1 GCA_937902055.1 uncultured Pelolinea sp. | reverse complement strand
CGGGTTGGAGGGATATATAACTTGGTCGCCAGGATTGGCAGGGACATGTATTAATTATATATAGTGATTGAATTCATAAAGCAGGTTGTTTTTTCTTTATTTGGGTTTGGTTGGGATGTAAAGGGCAGACATAGGAGACACCATGATTTTTACTTTTTCTCGGAAATCCATTTGTATAAACAAATAAAAAATATTTTATAATTAATAATCTGTATCCGTAAAGATAACAGTTTGTTAGTAAACAAAAAAAATGAAATGGGGAGAGGTGGAATATGTCAATTTTAACTGCTTTATCAAATCTCAATTGGCTGGCAGTGGTTGTATGCTGGATTGCGCATGTGGCGATCAGCCTGGCATGGTACCAACCAATCTTTTTTGGAAAGGCATGGGTGAAATTAAGCGGCAGGGAGATGAAACCAGCCACGCAGTGGATCCCGGCCGGCTTCCTGGCTCACCTGGTTTGCATCATCGCCCTGGCTGTCATCATTGACCTCGCCGATGCAAAAACGATCCTTGAAGGTGCGGCTCTGGGCGTGCTGGTGTCTATCGGTTTCATCGGCGCGATACTTGGCGGCGAACTTGTGTGGGAAAAAATCCCTTTCCAATTGTTTTTGATCCGCCTTGGAGACCAGGTTCTGACTCTCGGCTTTGCCGGCGCGATCCTTGCTATTTGGAAATAAACGGGAAAATAAAAACTGCCTGGTATTTGGGAAAGGGAAATTTACTTCAGCCGCGCCAGCAGTTCATTCAACACTGGCCATATACTGCCTTTTCCATCCTTCGGCAGGGCATCCTCGCAGTAATACCACCAGAAATAACCGCCCACGAAGCGCGCGCCGACAATCTCCTTGAGTTCATCGTGCATGCCATAATAGCGCCTGGCGATGCGCACTTTTTCGCTGTAGGTGGGGGCGGGAAATCCATCGGTTTCATTTTGCGCCCCGATCTCGCCGATCCCCAGACTGGCATTGGGGAATAATTTTCCCAGCTCCACCAGCATCGCGCCGATCTGTTTGGCGGTCGGTTTCTGGTAAGGGTCGCAGGCGGTTTCGTAGATGCTCAGGAAAACGTAGTCGACGCCCTTGCGGATTTCCTCCGGAACCGTTTCGGCGTATTTCAGGGTCGGCTCCCATGACCGGTTGTAGCAGGCCGGTCCCGACCAGTAATTCAGTGTGATGGCAGTCTTGTGGTGATGCCGGGTGGAAACCACGTCGTAAGCCGCCTGCACCTTGGCGTTGATCTCTTCGGGATCTTTCCCCACCCACTCGCCGTTGATCTCGTTGCCGATTTCCCAGATATCGATCTGATCTCCGTAAGCGCTGATAAAATCCTCCGCCCGCTTGCCGACCTCCTCGGCTGTATACAAGGTCATCGAGTCGGAATCGATCAATTCACCCATCAGATAAGCATGTTTGCCCAGTTTTTGAATACCCTGCGCGTAATCGGAAACCGCGTTTTCGGGATCGAATACGATGCGCACGGCAGGCTGGGCAGTCATAACCTGGATCGATGCAGCCAACTCATCCAGGTTCTCGACCGAATCGGCGGTCACTCCCCGCAGCGGGTATTGGATTTCTTTTTGCGCCGCGGTAGGTGTCTGCTGCATGCTCGGGGTGGGGCTGGCATTAACCTGCCCGCAAGTCGATTCGAAGTTCGCAGATGCATCAGCCGTCGTTCCTATGCTCCCCTGACAAGCAAATGACGAAAGCGAGAGGATGAACACGGCAATACCAATGATTCGATGGAGGATTTTGTTTACCATTTTCTTTTTATTGTGTTAAAAAACAATTAAACCTCTTACGTGTATTCGAAGATCTATAAATGCAGGAAGATGCATTTTAGCTAACTAGAAATAGATGGCTGAGTGAATCAAGTTCTAATGAATATATAGATTGTTGCATAAATATTCAGATTTATGTAATTCTTACAGAGTGATTCAATCCCAAAATTCCCACCATTTCTTTTTACCCTGTGAATTTTGCTGGTTAATTTTAATAACAGCTTGTCTACGTGCCTCTGGCGTGTTGAGTAACTCATCAACAGGTTTGTAACTAACGGCTACTTTACCATCCTGAAGTTCCAGTACGGCGCCCGGTTTAATATTCGCTATCTCATTATGCGTCAGGCTAAATCCCAATTCATCTAAAAAAGTTCTGGCATAACGAGGCCCTTCACCATGATATCCCAAAGACAGGAAATTGATATCGTACCTTGGCTGTCGGGGACCTGAATAAACCAGAGCTTTTTCAAAGATAAAGACGATTTCGAAATTGGGAAAATGACTGAGGTATTGTACCGACTTCAACGGTCCATATTTTTTTGCAGTCGCTTGTGCCATTTGACGATACCGCCGTTCTTGAGGACCTTCTTGTTTACCGAAACTTCGAGTTTGGTTGTTATACCCGCATGCTGGGCAATCCGGCATTCCTAATCCGCTCCAAAAATAAAAGTCCCACTGAAAAATACTTCCGCAATTATTACATTTTGTCGTTTCCATAGGTAATAATTACCTCCTGGTAATTTAATATCCCCTTCATTTGATTAACTAAATAATACTATCCGTCTGTTTTATACTTCGAAAATATTCGGATTTCAAGTTAA
>CALGUJ010000406.1 GCA_937902055.1 uncultured Pelolinea sp. | reverse complement strand
ATTAAAACAAAAAGGCTGTCGAAACAGCCTTTTTGGGTCTGGGTGGCTGATGGGGGTCGAACCCACAACCCCTTGATCCACAGTCAAGTGCTCTGCCATTGAGCTACAGCCACCGTATCAGACCCTGATTTTACTATGCTCGCCAATACTGGGCAAGTGGTTTTTTCAATTCCTCTCGTTCTCTACACTACTCACCCAAGAATGACTGGTATTGGTTGCCCAGCAACGCGCGGGAGACTACGTCCTCATCATCCGGCGTAAGCAGGTGAATATTCAAATCCAATAATTTACCTGAAGCAAGATCGTCCACTGGCCTGTTTTCTTTCAAAAGGCAAATGATCGCATACGCATTATCGTCGCCTGCGACTCGGTTGCACGATATCCTGCCGCAAGCCAGGCAATAATGCACCAGCATGATCTCACCACTCGCCTTTCGGGTGTAAGGATTGACTCTGATGTTCTTCAACGCCAATCCGATCGGCTGCATCCGGCCGCCGCAATCGGACTTACGATCACCTGGTACGTGTAAATCCAGGTGTCGGGACCATAAACAGGTGGGGCAATGATTTCGATGATTTGTGCCTACCGCACAGTTGGATATTAAAGCCTTACAGTTCAGACACCGGAAGGATGTCTGACGAGGACGAAATCTTTATTCCATAGATAATTATTGCGATTATTCAAACAGGCCAATTTTACCAAAAAATCTTCGCAAAATTGCGAAGATTTTCTTGTTTTCTGGAGGTTTTGAAAGGTTATTCTTTGATCATTTTTTGCAGAACGCCCACAGCCTCATTGACCTGTACACTGGATTGTTCACCGCTCTGCATATCCTTCACCTGCATGATCTTCTGGTCGCGCTCGTCCGGCCCGGCCACGATCACGTAGCGCGCCCCCACCCGGTCAGCATATTTGAATTGCTTGCCGATCTTGGCTGCTTCAGGATAGGTATTGACGTTTATTCCGGCTTTGCGCAATTCAGACGCAATAGCCAGGCTGTATGCCTGGCACTCGGCATCGAATACCGTTACCAGCACTTTAGCAGGGTTCAGGCTTAGAGCGGGCAGTTTTCCGAATTGCTCCAGGATCAGAGGCATGACCACATCGCCCATGGCGAAACCGATTCCCGAAAGAGGCTCCCCACCGACTTCTCCCACAAGGTTATCGTACCGTCCACCGCCCAGGATCGCGCGCGAACTCTCACCGGCATCTCGCGCTTCAAAAACAATCCCGGTGTAGTAATCCAGTCCGCGTACCACACGCGGGTCGTAGCTTACGTATTGCTCGACGCCCAATGCTTTTAATGCATCAAAAAACCGCATCATGGTGGCGGAAGTTTTGTATAATTCCTTGTTTTTCAGCAGCTCTTTCAAGCCGGTCAATTGCGCGGTTGTATAACCAGATTCAACCACATAATCTTCCCAGTCTTTTTCGCTCAATTTGTCGCGCCGGTCGATGATTCCCAGCATCTTTTTCTTGTCTTCAACCTTTTCGATCCCCAGGTTGGATATGCGGTTATCCATCAGCCGGCGGTCATTCACCAGGATTTTTACTTCTGAAGGCGTCAATCCCACTGCCTTGAAAAATTCCGCAGCAATGGCCACCAGTTCCGCGTCGCCTTCCGGACTATCCACGCCAATCAGGTCAATATTCCATTGGAAAAATTCACGCGTACGTCCCTTTTGCGGTTTCTCGTATCGCCAGAAGGGGCCAAATGACCACCAGCGCAGTGGATAGACTAACTGGTTTTGGCGCTGGGCTACCATGCGCGCCAGGCTTGGGGTAAGTTCAGGCCGCAAAGTGATCAGGTTGCCGCCCCGGTCGGGGAAAACGAAAGATTGCTCCTTTACCAGTTCTTCGCCTGATTTGGCAGCGTACAACTCGATGGATTCAAGGAACGGGCCGTCATATTCCTGATAACCGAAAGATTGCGAAACCTGGCTGATCTTGCCGTACAGCCATTTTCGCAATGCCATTTCTTCCGGATAGAATTCGCGTGTCCCTTTGACGGTTTGAATGATGTTTTTCATAAGCGCTCGCCCAAATATCCCGGAATTTTAACATATAATTATGGAGATCACCCAATTGTAGGAACAAAGATAATACTTGGTATAGATGAACATCAAAAATCTGATTAAATACATCGATGGAGATTTGTTGACCAAATCAGCCGATCTCTCCCGCGAAGTAAAAGGCGGCTGCGGCGCTGACCTGATGAGCGATGTCCTGGCTTCCATCCAACCGGATGCCGTCCTCTTGACCGGTCTGTGCAATCCGCAGGTAGTGCGCACCGCCCAAATGTCGGACGTTGCCGCAATAATTTTCGTCCGCGGAAAGAAACCACCCCAGGAAACAATTGACCTTGCCAACGAGGAAGGCATCCCGTTGATCACCTCCCCTTTCGGCATGTTCGAGCTCTCCGGCAGGCTTTATCTGGCCGGACTGCCAAGCCTGGAGCGACCCATAACGGATTAAACCATGAATATTCGTGATACGAACTTCGACCAATCTCCATCACGCTTCAAAGGGAAGATCATTACAGATGAGATGGCAGGCAGTATCACGCGCGTGGAGGAACTGGCTTACATCCTCAAGATATCCGAGGTGATGTCCAGCCAGGTTAAAACCCTCAATCCCCACAACACCATGCAGGATGTGCTGGAATGCATGCGCGAAAACCGCATTTCCGGCATACCGATTGTCGACCAGGAAAACCAATCCTTGATCGGTATGGTCAGCACTGAGGATTTGATCCGCTGCCTGGCAAATCAGGATGTGCAATCCAACCTGCAAAAATACATGAGCACGCGCCTGGTCACTGTCAATTCCTTCGATCATTTGACCGAAGCTTTAAAATTATTCGCCAAAACCGGGTTGGGCCGGCTGCCTGTTTTGGATGAGAAAGGTACGCTCACCGGCATTCTGACCAAGGGAGATGTGACTTACGGTCTGCTGCGCGCGCTGCAGCACGATTATCAAGAGGAAGAAGTTCGCATCTACCGCGCTTCGCATCTTTTTGAAGATATCGAATCGGACCGTACCAGCCTGATCCTGCGGTACACCATCCAGCATTTCGATTTTACCAACGGCGGCGCCGCATCCAGCAAGATCAAACGCGCTCTGCTTCGCATGGGCGCCAATGCGCAACTTGCCCGCCGGGTGGGCATCGGCACTTACGAAGCTGAAATGAATTTGATCATCCATACAACCAATGGCGGCTCCATTCACGTGGAAATTGAACCGCACCAAATCGCAGTGTATGCCTGGGACAATGGCCCCGGTATCGCGGATGTAAAACTCGCCATGCAACCTGGTTATTCCACCGCCACTGAAGAGATCCGCGAACTCGGGTTTGGCGCCGGCATGGGATTGACGAATATTTCACGCTGTGCGGATGAAATGGATTTAAGGTCCGAACTCGGCAAGGGAACTCACCTGACCATGAAATTTTTCCTTACCGGCGAAGATGTTGTCGGTGAAGGCTATACCTCAAAATCGAAAAAGGAGTCTTCAAAAGATGACGCTTGACCAGATAATCAAAGAACTCAACCTGAAAGTCCTGACTGATCCAAAAGATTTTTCACAAGTTTCACCCACGCACGGCTATGTATCGGATATGTTGAGCTGCGTGATGACCGGCGCCAAACATCAGAGTATTTGGGTAACCTTGCAAGCCCACAACAATATCGTAGCGGTTGCCTGTCTACTGGAATTGGCGGCAGTCATAATCACTGAAAACGCCCAACCCGACGCGGAAACGATCAAAAAAGCCAATGAAGAAGGCATCACTCTGCTCTCCTGCCCGCAGAACTCCTTTTTTGTAACCGGAAGACTTTGGGGAATGGGATTGCGCGACCAATAATCTCGGGCTTCCGTGGAAAACACCCAGATTGAATTAAAAACCTATCGGGCGGAGTTGCACCTGCACACCGTCCTCTCGCCCTGTGCTGCCGTAGAAATGATCCCGCCGCTAATCATCGAGGCTGCGGAAGAAAAAGGGATTAATTTGATCGCTGTCAGCGATCACAATTCCATCGAGAATATCTCCGCTGTTATGCAAGCCGCCGAAGGCACATCTATTACCGTTCTGCCGGGTATTGAACTTCAAACCCGTGAAGAAATCCACAGCTTATGTCTTTTCGACACCCTGGAACAGATCACGGATTTTTACGATCTGGTACGGCCTACTTTCCCGGAAATCCGCAACAATATCGAATATTTCGGCGAACAATTCGTGGTCGATGCCACCGGTGATTTCGTGCGTCGGGAGGAGCGCTTGTTGATCGCTTCATCCAGCCTTTCATTGAAAGATGCCTGGGGATTGACAGCCAATTATGGCGGATTATTGATCCCCGCGCATATTAACCGACCAGCTTTTGGGTTAATCCCCACTCTCGGCTTTATCCCAAAAGATATTCCCATTGAAGTGGTGGAAATATCACGCCACATCAGCCCTGAACAGGCTCGAGTGAATTTTCCACAGATTGCCGATTACTATCTTATCCAGAATGGAGATGCTCACCAGTTGAATGAAATCATCGGATTTAACCGCTTTCTCATCGCTGAGCCGACAATTGCCGAGCTTAAACTCGCATTTCTCCAAACCAAAGGACGTCATCATGAAATCTTTACCAATCGAAACGCCAAATGAATGTCCTGTTATTGGCGGTCAATGCTCATGAATCATCCAAATATGGGAGTGGATATTAATAAAAATCATATAATTCGTAATCGTGATAAAATTACACGGTTTTAACCAAATTTAACTTACGGCGAAGCAAATGTTAGAAAAAATCAGTCCTACCTCTCAAATCGACCCCACCCAGAACCCTGAATTAGCTGTCCGAATTGACGCAATTCTCGAAGAGCACAAAACAAAACCTGGCAGCCTGATGGTTATCCTGAACGAAGTCCAATCAAAAATTGGTTTTGTCTCAGAGCCGATACAGGCCTACATCGCTAAATCTTTGCGCGTCCCGGTCAGCAAAGTTCACGGTGTAATTTCCTTTTATTCGTTCTTTACCACTCAACCACGCGGCAAACACACGATCAAGTTCTGCCTGGGTACTGCCTGTTATGTTGGCGGCGCTGCACAATTGATTGACAAAGCCAAACAACTGGTCGGCATTGAAATGGGTAAAACCACCGATGACGGCCGCATCACACTGGAGGAATGCCGCTGCGTGGGTGCATGCAGCCAGGCTCCGGTTATTGTGATCGATGATGCCATTCATGGCCGTGTTAAACCCAGCAAAATCGCTCAATTGATCCGCACCCTGGAAAAGGAAGACGAAGGAGCGTAATACGTTAAGAGAACTATCCCTGCATATCCTGGATATCGCAGAGAATAGCGTCAACGCCGGCGCATCCCGAGTGGAGATCGGCGTTGAAGAGAACCTTAATAAAGATCGGCTATCCATATCCATCACGGACAACGGCAAAGGCATGGACGCGGAAATGTTAAAGAGGGTTACCGACCCTTTCATCACCACCCGCACTACACGCAAGGTCGGCCTGGGAATTCCATTCCTGAAAGAAGCGGCTGAAGCCTGCCGCGGCGGTTTGCGGATTGAATCGCAACCCGGAGTGGGCACCAACTTCTTCGTGGATTTTCAACGCAGCCATATCGACCGAATGCCGCTTGGCAATTTACCCTCCACATTCCTGAGTCTGATGATCGGGTACCCACAGGTCAACTGGGTTTTCAGGTACCAGGTTGATCATCGGATTTTTGAGTTCGACGATCAGGCGGTCAAAGATACCCTGCAGGACGTACCGCTTTCCGAACCGTCAGTGATAGCTTATCTCGATCGTGTAATAACAAACGGAATTAATGAAGTTGCTGGAAATGTATAATTAATCAATCGAGTTTATAAGGAGAAACAATGAACGCGATTAAAAGCCTGGATGATTTGCAAAAAATTCGTGATGCAGCGTTAGCAAAACGCAAATTGGGAGAAACCAGCGGTTCCAAGCAAGTGATCGTTGGCATGGGTACCTGTGGCATTGCTGCCGGTGCCCGCGAAACCATGAAATCCGTGCTGGATTTCATCGAAGCGAATAACCTGGAAAATGTCGTCGTTACTCAAACCGGTTGCATTGGCCTTTGCGAGCAGGAGCCGATCCTGCAGGTTGTGCTGCCCGGCCAGGAAAAGATCACCTATGGCAAGGTCGATCCGGAAGTAGCGAAAAAGATCATGAAAGAACATATCACCGATGGAAAGGTAGTGCAAGGAAACGTTATAACAATATAGCTTCATCGAATTTTTTATAGACAGCGCAGGTAATTGATAATGACTTATTTTCGTTCGCATATTTTAGTATGCAATGACCCTGAGTGCCTCGAGAAAGGCTCCATGGAGATCATGCAGGCATTGAAATCGGAACTTGCATCCAAAGGCTTGCTGGATGAAGTTCAAATTCTCGATACGCCCCGTATCGGCAATTGCGAGTCGGGTCCCGAGATTTTGGTATATCCCGAAGGTTTCCACTATATCAACCTCTCCAAGGAAAGTATTCCTTTCCTGGTTGAGGAACAATTTCTTAAGGGACGTCCGGTCAATGATTTACTGGCGCCTCCCAAAAAAGAAGAAGCCCAGGAATTGGGCGAACCAACCGCAAAAGAAATTCGCGTTGTACTGCGCAATTGCGGCAAGATCGATCCTCAAAATATCGAAGAGTACATCGCAGAAGATGGTTACCAGGCGCTCGCCAAAGTCCTGACGCAATATTCTCCTGATGACGTGATCAATACCATCACGCAATCCGGTTTACGCGGACGCGGCGGAGCGGGTTTCCCCACCGGCAAGAAATGGGCAATCGCCCGCGACAGCGTCGACGATCAGAAATACCTGGTATGCAATGCTGACGAAGGCGATCCGGGCGCATTCATGAACCGCAGCGTGCTGGAAGGCGATCCCCATTCCGTAGTCGAAGGTATGATCATCGCTGCTTATACCATCGGCGCATCCCAGGGTTATATCTACTGCCGTGCGGAATATCCCATTGCTATCCGCACCCTGAACATCGCCATTGAACAGGCCCGTGAATACGGGTTGTTGGGTAAGAACATTTTCGGAACAGATTTTTGTTTCGATCTGGAAGTCCGCAAGGGCGCCGGCGCGTTCGTTTGCGGTGAAGAAACCGCTTTGATCGCTTCCATCGAAGGAAAACGCGGCGAACCTCGTCCGCGCCCGCCTTTCCCGGCTGTCAAAGGTTTATTCGGCAAACCCACCAACATCAATAACGTGGAAACTTACGCCAACATTCCGCAGATCATCCTGCGCGGACCAGAATGGTTCGCCGGGATGGGCACAGAAAAAAGCAAAGGCACCAAGACTTTTGCTCTGGCAAGCGATGTCAAACGCACTGGTTTGATCGAAGTTCCCTTTGGCATCACCTTGCGCGAAATTGTTTACGACGTCGGCGGCGGTATTAAAAATGACCGCGAATTTAAAGCCATCCAAACCGGCGGCCCCATGGGCGGTTGTCTGCCGGCAGAATACCTGGATCTACCAGTCGATTATGAACAACTGTCCCAGGCCGGTTCCATCATGGGATCCGGCGGCATGGTCGTCATGGATGACGAAACCTGCATGGTCGATATTGCCCGCTTTTTCATGGAATTTATTCAGGATGAAAGCTGCGGCAAGTGCGTTCCCTGCCGCGTCGGCACCCGCCGAATGCTCGAAATCCTCACACGCATCTGCAACGGCGAAGGCCGTGACGGCGATATCGAACTGCTGGAAGCTCTAAGCACTGAGATCAAGCAGGATAGCTTGTGCGGTTTGGGACAAGGCGCTCCCAACCCGGTAGTCAGCACGCTAAAGCATTTCCGCAGCGAATATGAAGCTCATATCTACAAAAAAGAATGCCCGGCTAAAGTTTGCCGCGCTTTAATTCGGTACGAAATTCAGGAAGACAAGTGCGTCGGCTGCACCGCTTGCGCGCGCAATTGTCCCGTGAATGCCATCACAGGAGAAGCAAAGAAGACCCACTACATCGATCCCGATACTTGCATACGCTGCGGTATCTGCAAACAGGTCTGTAACTACGAGGCGATACTGGTAACAAACCGCTAACTCTCAACAATATCTCGATCTAAAATATGCAACCACCAAAGGAGGAACTTGCATGTCAAAGCTAAACGGTAGCGGTCGGGATGTAAATAAGGTAGTCAATGCAGCAGTCACTGAGTATCACGGCAAGCCGGAGGAATTGATACCCATCCTGTTGAAAGTGAATCAGGATTTGGGATTCATTCCTGCCGAAGCACTGGAATTGATTAGTGAAAGGATTCATATACCGGAAAGCCGCGTGTATTCGGTAGCCAGTTTTTACCGAATGCTTTCCACCAAGCCTACCGGTAGACACGTTATCAAGTTCTGTGAAAGCGCGCCTTGTCACGTGGCCGGCGGCCGCGAAGTTTGGAATGCGCTGCTGAAGGAACTGATGATCCAGCCGGGAGAAACCAGTCCGGATGGAAAATGGACCTTGAAAACCACCAGCTGCCTGGGTGTATGCGCAGTCGGCCCGGTTATGATGGTGGACGACGATATTTACGGGAATCTGACCCCCGGTCAGATTCCTGATATTCTTGAGAAATACGAGTGAAAGGAGAATTAAGATGAAAATCAAACGCTCAATGGTCCTGGTTTCCAGCGATCCCCATTCACTCGAAAAAGGTGCCGAAGCGGTCTATCGGCGTTTCTCGGAAGAATTAAAAACTTTCGACCTTTCAGACGAGATTTCCTTATCCAAAATCTCGGATATGGAGCGCAGCGATGTAGCGCCTTTCGTTATCGTATATCCTGAAGCCACAGTCTACGGCCCGGTCACGCCGGATGACGTTCATTTCCTGGTGGAAGAACATTTATATAAAGGCCGCATCGCCACTCGCCTGCAAGCTCCAACCAAAGAACTGACCGGAAAAATCGCTTGGTTGAGCGCACGCGGCGGAACGCTGCCGGCGGAACAGCGCATCGTACTCGAACGCGCCGGTATCATCGATCCGGACTCGATCGAGGATTACATTGTCCATGATGGTTACCTCGCTCTCGGTAAAGTACTCACCGAAATGAGCCCGGCGGATGTGATCGAATTGCTTAAACAATCCGGCCTTAAGGGCCGCGGCGGCGCCGGATTCCCGACCGGCAGCAAGTGGCAATTTGTCGCGGGCACGAAAAGCGACAAGAAATACGTGATCTGCAACGCGGATGAAAGCGAACCGGGTACATTTAAAGACCGCTTGATCCTGGAAGGCGATCCGCACAGTATCATCGAAGCCATGACTATCGCCGCGTACGCCGTTGGCGCGGATGAAGGGTATTTGTATATTCGCGGTGAATACGCGCTGGCGCAAGCGCGACTATTAAAAGCCATACTGCAAGCCAAGGAAATGGGTTTTTTGGGTGAGAATATCTTCAATTCCGGCTTCAACTTCGAACTGCACGTACATGGTGGAGCCGGTGCTTACGTTTGCGGTGAAGAGACAGCTTTGATTGAATCGATCGAAGGTAAACGCGGCGAACCCCGCCCGCGCCCGCCTTACCCGACCACCAATGGCTTATGGGATAAGCCTACTCTGGTCAATAACGTGGAAACACTCGCCAACGTCCCGCCGATCATTCGCAATGGCGCGGCCTGGTTTAAATCTTTCGGAACGCCGACCAGCCCCGGCACCAAAGTCTATACGATCATGGGCAACGTCAACGTAACCGGATTAATTGAAGTCCCCATGGGTATTACCTTGCACGAGGTCATCAGCATTTACGGCAAGGGAATGAAAAATGGCAAACAGCTGAAACTGGCCCAAACTGGCGGTTCCAGCGGATCGATCATACCCGCCCGGCTGCAGGACACCCCCATGGACTATGACTCCTATGCGAAAGCCGGTGTCTCGATGGGGTCAGGCGCATTGTTGATCTGCAATGAGGAAACCTGCGTTATCGATCTTGCCAAAGTGCTGCTTAATTTCTTCCGTTTTGAAAGCTGCGGCAAATGCAATCCCTGCCGCATTGGCAATCAGCGCGCTTTTCAGATCCTGACCAATATTTCCGAAGGGCTGGGCTCGATGAATGATATCGATGCCCTGCAAGATATCAGCAAGTGGCTTTACGAAATGTCCAATTGCGGACTTGGCCAAACCGCCGGCTCGCCAATCAAGGATATTTTGAATCATTTCCGGGAGGAAGTTGAAGCGCATATTCAACAGAAAGAATGTCCCGCTGGAGTTTGCGCAATGAGCGGCAAATCCACTCTAACGGTTTAATTTTTTGTATTATTTCGGAGAGAAAGAACATGGTTAATTTGACAATTGATGGAAAGACAATTGAAGTAAAGGAAGGCACTACAGTTCTGAACGCAGCCCGCGCTGGTGGTATAGAGATCCCCACCCTGTGCGACCATCCTCAACTTACTCCTTATGGTGGATGCCGTTTGTGTCTGGTGGAAGTGGAAGGCGCCCGCACACTGCAGCCCTCTTGCACGCTTCCGGTAAACAACAATATGGTTGTCCATACCGATTCGGAGAAAGTTCGCGAAGCGCGAAAATTCGTACTCACCATGATCTTCAGCGAACGGAACCATTTCTGCCCATACTGCCAGGTCAGCGGCGGCGACTGTGAATTGCAGAACGCGGCTTATGACGAAGGCATGACGCATTGGCCGCTGCAACCGAACTGGAAACCCTTCCCGGTGGATGCTTCTCATCCTTATATCATTATGGAGCACAACCGCTGCATCCTCTGCCGCCGCTGCGTACGCGCCTGCGGTGAGCTGGTCGGCAACTTCACTTTAGGATTTGAAGAACGCGGCGCGGATAGCGCCCTGGTCGCCGATCTGGGTTTGCCTTTGGGTGAATCCTCTTGCATCGGCTGCGGTACCTGCGTTCAAATCTGCCCCACCGGCGCTCTGATCGACCGCTGGAGCGCTTACCAGGGCAAGGAAACCGATGTGGAAATCACCAAGACCATCTGCCAGGGTTGCAGCGTGGGCTGCGGTATCGAGGTTCTCACACGCGATAACCGTCTGGTGCGCATCGAGGGCGATTGGGACGCAGAGATCAACGGCGGCGTGTTATGCGATGTCGGCCGCTTTGAACCGAAAACCGATGAACGCGAACGCATACTCACACCCATGCTGCGCAAGGATGGTATGTTGAAAGCCACAACCTGGGAAGATGCGCTGGCTGCCATCAGCGGCAAAATGAAATCAGCAAACGGTAAAGCGGCTGCAGTTGCCTCGACGCGATTGTCTTTGGAAGCTATGGATGCGTTCAACCAGGTCTGCAATTCGGCCGGTATTCAATCGGTATACAGTTCTGAAGAAAGCCTGCCCACTGCAGGTGCCTGGAAAGTAGCCGAAAAGGTCGGCAAGTCTTTCGAAAGCAAACTCGACGCGTTGAAGCAAGCCGATTGCTACCTGTTGATCGGGGAAGATTTGACCAAGGATCACCAGGTTCTCAGTTTCTTCATGAAACGCAACCTGCCTGCCGGCGCGAGCCTGATCCATGCAGGATCTGCTGATTCCGGATTCAAAAATTACGCCAATGTGATTCTGCCGGTCGCTTCTGGAAAGGAAGCTGAATTCCTGGCGGATTTGAAAACCCTGCTGAATAGCGGTGACCCAAAAACAGTCGCTGCAAAATATGGACTCACTGAAGAAGATTTGGCGGAATCGGTAAGATTGATGAAATCCGCAGCCAAACCTGCTGTTGTGCTGGGTAGTCGTTATGATTTCAAACAACCCGTTGAAACCTGTCAGGCTGCATTGGATATTGCCGCCGCGCTGAAAGCCATTTTCATCTCCAGCAAAGGCGGGGCGAACAGCCTGGCCGCCGCCCAAATGGGCATGGACGATGCGATCGAATTAGCCGGCGCGGAAATGGTCATTCTGGCTGCAGCGGATGACAAATTCACCCAAGCCTTCATGAAGAAATTCGAAAAAGCTCCTTACCTGGTAGTATTAAGCAGTTACGTTTCACCGCTGACAGTTTCCGCTGACGTTGTACTGCCGGTTGGGAATTGGTTGGAACAGGATGGCCACTTTGTCAATTTGGAAGGCCGGTTGTTATCAGCCAAAGCGGCACTGGAAGCTCCGCAAAATGTGCTCTCAACTTTCGAGGCGCTGGAAAAACTGGCTGCCGGTATGAACGTCAAACTGGCTTCCACCTGGAAAGATACCCTCAAAACAACCTCGGCAGTAACGGTTGACTAGGAAATTTCGTAATTAGGAGAAAGTAGGAAAATGGCAAAACCAAAAGTTGCAAGCGACTGGCTGGCAGGGTGCGCCGGCTGCCACATGTCATTGCTGGATATTGACGAACGAATCGCAAAATTGGTGGAATTGGTGGATTTGCGCGCCACACCCATCACTGACCTGAAAGAACCCGATGAGAGCGGCGTAACCGTTGGCATCCTCGAAGGCGGTATTAATAATAGCTATAACGAGGAAGTCGCCAAGAAAATGCGCGCCCGCTGCCAAATTCTGGTCGCGCTGGGAGATTGCGCTGTCTTTGGCGGCGTTCCCGCCATGCGGAATTTCTTCACCATTGAAGACTCTCTTAAACGCGCGTACATCGAGACTCCCAGCACGGATGGCAGCGGCAAGATCCCGTCCTCACCCGAACTGGCAGTCCCCACCCGTGTTCGCGCTCTTCATGAAGTTGTCAAAGTGGATGTCTTCATCCCCGGCTGCCCTCCCGACGCGGATATCATCTTCTTCGCGTTAGCCGAACTTGCCCAGGGCAGGATTCCCAAGCTGGAAGACAAGAATCTGATGTGGAATTAGAGGTTGAATATGGTTGCACAAAAAATTACAATCGAACCCGTAACCCGTATTGAAGGCCACGCCAAGGTTACGATCAATTTAAATGAAGCCGGTAAAGTCGAGCATGCTTACCTGCATGTGAACGAGTTCCGCGGATTCGAGAAATTCTGCGAGGGGCGCATGGTCTTTGAAATGCCCTCCATCACCCCGCGCATCTGTGGTATCTGCCCGGTCAGCCACCATTTAGCCTCCGCTAAAGCCGGCGACATCGTGATGGGCTGCCCGCCTCCCCGCACGGCTTCCCTGCTGCGCGAACTGATGCACATGGGGCAGATCATCCAAAGTCACGGTATGCATTTCTTCGAACTGGCCGGCCCCGATCTGATTCTGGGCTTTGATGCCGATCCCGCCATCCGCAATGTGGTGGGCTTGATCAATGCGGATGCCAACCTGGCTTTAAAAGCGGTTGCGCTGCGCAAATATGGCCAGGAGATCATTCACATGGTCGCCGGCCGCCGCATCCACCCCAACT
>CALGUJ010000405.1 GCA_937902055.1 uncultured Pelolinea sp. | reverse complement strand
ATCGGCGGAACCCATTCCTTGACCCCTTTATAAATCCTGAAAGGAAATTCTACAAACTCGTTGACCTGTTTTTTTGAGGTGGTATCGACCTTTTCAATAGTGATCATATAATGACTCCGGCACACATGATGTTTTTTCCAGTATACACCCGATGATATTTAAACCATTAGTGATACTATTAACACAGTTCATAATAAAAAGAGGCGGTATCAAGGAGATTAGCAATGTCAGAAATACTCATCAAAGAGATAAATGAGCAACCTCATATTATCCAAAATTTAGTCGATTCAGAGTACAGCGAAATTGAAAAGATCGCTGCCAAAATTAAGGGGAAGTTTAATTACGCGATGATCGCCGCTCGCGGCACATCCGATAACGCTGCCAGATATGCGCAATATATTCTGGGCGCTTTCAATCAGATTCCGGTTGCCCTGGCGACGCCTTCGTTATACACGGTTTATAAAAAACCGCCGAAACTTGCGAATGCCCTGGTGATTGGTATCTCTCAATCCGGCGTGTCTCCCGACATTGTGGCGGTGCTCGAACATGCCAAAGAACAGGGCCAAACAACGATGTGCATTACCAATGAACCGGATTCACCCATGGGCCACCTTGCGGACCACGTCATTCCGTTGCACTGCGGCAAGGAACAATCCGTCGCTGCATCCAAAACCTATAGCGCTTCCCTGACGGCGCTGGCCATGCTTTCGGTGGCTTTGGCAGGCGATAATGACCGGAGAAATGAATTATCCGCTCTGCCTCCCAAATTGGCAAGCATCATTGCGGACGCCAACGAAACCAACACCCGCACCTGCCGCTACCGCTATATTGAGCACTGCGTCGTTATCGGTCGCGGGTTTAATTACTGCACCGCTTATGAGGTGGCTCTCAAGGTCAAAGAATTATCGCGGGTTGTGACTGTCCCCTATTCATCGGCCGACTTCAAACACGGTCCCATCGCCGCCGTCCACACCGGCTTTCCGGTTATTTTGGTTGCCCCTTACGGCGAAATGTTTGATCAAATGGTTGAGTTCGCCGACAAAATGCACGATCTTGGCGCTGAATTGATCTCCATCTCCAATCGGCCGGAAATCCTGAAGAACAGCAACCTTGGATTCAAGATCTCTTCGGATATTCCTGAATGGATTTCGCCGATCGCTTGCGCCCTGCCGGGTCAGTTATTTGCCAGGCAGCTTGCTTTCGAAAAAGGGTTGAATATCGACAGTCCGGTTGGTTTATCCAAAGTTACAGAAACTTTCTAAATTCCCATATAATTATGAACAATATTCGGAACCGGGAGAGTTGATTTGGAAAAATTTGTGATTGAAGGCGGATTCCCGCTCTCGGGTGAAGTTACCCCGGCGGGAAATAAAAACGCAGCCTTGCCGATTTTGGCTGCCTGCCTGCTGACCAAAGAAAAGATCACCCTTCGGAATCTGCCTGACATTGAGGATGTGCGCATTATGCGCTCGCTTCTGGAGAGTCTAGGCGTTTCCATCACGACCCTCGATAACCACACCTGGGAAGTGCAGGCGGATCAGGTGCGGCCGCGTGATTTGGATCCCGATATCTGCCAGAAGATCCGGGCTTCCATCCTGCTGGCCGGCCCCATGGTCGCCCGCGCCGGAACCCTGGAGTTGCCGCCCCCCGGCGGCGACGTGATCGGCCGCCGGCGGGTGGATACGCACATCCTGGCGTTAACTGCGCTGGGCGCCGAGGTCAATTACAACCGCAATTTTTCCTTCAAAGCCAGAAAGCTGAAAGGCGCCGAAATCCTTCTCGATGAAGCCAGCGTTACCGCCACCGAAAACGCCATCATGGCAGCGGTCACTGCTGAAGGCCAAAGCATCATCCGGAACGCCGCTTCCGAACCCCACATTCAGGAACTGTGCGCATTTTTGAAAAGCATCGGCGCGGACATTCATCACATCGGATCGAATACCCTGCTGATCAACGGCGTAAGCTGCCTCTCTGGCGGCGAGTATACCATCGGCCCTGATTATCTGGAAGTGGTCAGTTTCATCGGCGCGGCAGTTGTGACGCATGGCTCCATAACCATCAAAAATGCCGGGCCCGAATACTTGAATATGGTGCGTCTCGTGTTCCAGCGCCTGGGAGTGGATTGGCAGGTCAAGGGCAATGATATATTTGTTCCCAAAAAACAGTCCCTTGTTATTGAACCGGACCTGGGTGACGCAATTCCCGAAATCAGCGTCATGCCCTGGCCGGCTTTCCCCACCGACCTGATGAGCATTGCCATTGTCGTTGCCACGCAATCCAGGGGCACCGTCCTCTTTCACGATTGGATGTATCCCAGTCGAATGTTTTTCACCGACAAACTGGTCGGCATGGGAGCGCATATCATTTTATGCGATCCCCATCGCTGCATTGTGCAAGGCCCGAGCCGCTTGTATGGCGAAAAAATGGAAAGCCCCGATATTCGCGCTGGTATGTCTCTTCTGCTGGCGGCTCTTTCGGCTGAAGGCTGTTCCTCCATTCGCAGCATCGCGCAAATCGACCGCGGTTACGAACGGATCGATGAGAAGCTTTCCAGCCTGGGCGCCCGCATCCAGCGTATTAAAATGTAACAGGCATTCAACTGAAAAGTTGAACGCCTGTATTGGAAAAGATTACAATCAGCCTGCGGTTATGCCGCGGGCTTTTTTTCGGCAACTTCCAGGAATTGGCCCAGTGTTTCGCGCAGCATCCCTTCCGGTACTGCCCCTACCTGGCGGTGCAGCACTTTTCCTTCAGCGATGAATAACATGGTCGGGATTCCCTGAACGCCGTAACGACCAGCCCATTCCTGATTCTCGTCCGTGTTTACCTTGGCAACAATCAGTTTCCCTTCGTAATCCTTGGCGATCTTATCCAGGATGGGCGCGACCATTTTACAGGGCCCGCACCAGGGTGCCCAAAAATCGACAATTACCGGGATTTTC
>CALGUJ010000404.1 GCA_937902055.1 uncultured Pelolinea sp. | reverse complement strand
CGACAACGGTGAAATTCGGTCGCAAAATGGCGTGTTTTACGTTGAAGATATGCGTAAACCAGCCGCCGGCATGATCATACATGTCGGCCGGGTAACGGAAGGCAGCATAAAATCCGGCGATGCGGTTCAGGCGGTGGTTGATGCCAGCCGGCGACAGGACATCATGCGCAACCATACTGCTACCCACTTGCTGCATGCGGAGCTGCGCAAAGTACTGGGCGAGCATGTCCGCCAGGCGGGTTCGCTCGTCGCCCCCGACCGCCTGCGCTTCGATTTCACCCATCCGCAAGCCATGAGAGCCGCTGAGATCGCCGAAGTCGAAGAAGGCGTCAACCGGCGCATCCTCGACAACTACGCCCTGAAATTTACCCAAAAGAAGCTTTCCGAAGCACTGGAGGAGGGAGCCACCGCTTTATTCGGTGAAAAATACGGTGAAGAGGTGCGCACCATCCAGATCGGCGGAAAAACCCCGTTCTCTTATGAACTGTGCGGAGGTACGCACGTGCACGAAACCGGTGAGATCGGTACTTTCATCATCACCAGCGAGGGCAGCGCGGCCGCCGGCATCCGCCGTATCGAAGCGGTCACCGGGCGTAAAGCCTATGAGTATATCCAGGCGCATTTGAAAGCGCTGAAACAGACTGCGCGTGTGCTGGAAACCAGCATAGAAGAAACCGAGTCAGCCGCCCGAAAATTGATTGAAAAGAATGAGGCAAACCAAAAATTGCTGGCTGGTTTGAAAAAAGACAGCGCCAAACATGCATACGAACAGGCCAGGGCACAGATCAGGACGATCAAAGAGATGCGGGTGATGACCCTGATCGTGGAAGGCAGCAATGCGGATGCCCTGCGTGAACTGGCTGACATCTTCCGCCAGGATTATCCGGACGGGCTGGCAGTGTTTGCCAACATCACGGAGGACGGCAGCGTGCAACTGGTGGCTACCGCGTCCGATGCGCTGGTAAAGAATGGCGCCCACGCCGGAAATCTTGCGAAGGCGATTGCAGGAGAGATCGGCGGCAGTGGCGGCGGACGGCCGCAGTTGGCTCAAGCCGGCGGCAAGGATGCCGGAAAGCTGAAAGAAATATTTGAAAATATCGAGAAATATCTATAAACGGTAAAAATAAAAAATACGCCGTTCACCGGATTTGTGCAGTGAACGGCGTTTTTGATGTATCGAACTAATCGTTAATCTTCAAGCCGCCAGCAGCACAACACCAGGTCTTTGGCCGCCTTGACTTCGTCTAGCCGGCCGACGGGGGCGTTGTGGGGCGCTTCGTGCAATAATTCGGGTTGTTCGTGCGCTTCCTTTGCAATTTTTTTCATCACGTCCACGAAATTGTCCAGCGTTTGCTTGCTTTCGCTTTCAGTCGGTTCGATCATCAGAGCTTCGTTTACGATCAGCGGGAAATAATTCGTGGGTGGGTGCAGGCCGTAATCCATCAGGCGCTTGGCAACGTCCAATGCGTGGATATCCGGCGCGTCAGGCCAAACCCCTTCGAGAACGAACTCGTGCATGCAATCGCGGTCATAGGGCAGGTGGTAGCTGTCTTTCAGCAACACCATTAAATAATTGGCGTTTAACACCGCCATTTCGGAAACATCCCGCAAACCTTGCGAGCCTTGCATCAAGATGTAAGTCAATGCGCGTACGATGATGCCGAAATGGCCGTGAAATGATTTGATGCGTCCGATCGATTTTTTCGGGTGGATATATCCATACAGGGGAGGGGTTTCATCGTCACCAGGGTCGACTATCCCCACCAGCGGATCGGGCAGGAAATCCGCCAGGTGCCCGGCCACCGCCAATGGGCCCGAGCCCGGGCCGCCGCCGCCATGCGGGGTGGAAAAGGTTTTATGCAGGTTGATATGCAGGATATCGAATCCCAGGTCTCCGGGGCGCGTGATGCCCAGCAGCGCGTTCAGGTTAGCCCCGTCGCCGTAAACCAGGCCGCCGGCTTCATGCACGATCTCGATCACTTGCTGAACGTGTTCGTCGAATAAACCCAACGTGTTGGGATTGGTCAGCATCAGTCCGGCAGTGGTATCGTCGCATAATTCTTTGAGTTTCGCCAAATCCACGTTGCCGTGCGCGTCCGAGGGCAGATGGACCGCTTCAAACCCCGCCATGCTGGAAGAAGCCGGGTTGGTGCCGTGCGCGGAATCGGGCAGCAAAATTTTCGACCGTTTCATGTCCCCGCGGGAGCGGTGATAGGCGCGCATGATCAAAACGCCTACCAACTCGCCGTGCGCGCCGGCTGCCGGCTGCAGGGAAACCGCCGGAAAACCGCCGATCTCTTTCAAAGCCTCCTGCAGCATGTACATGACCACCAGGCTGCCTTGCACGGTTTCAATCGGCTGCAAGGGATGCACTTGGGTAAATCCCTTCAAGCGCGCCACGATTTCATTGATGCGCGGATTGTATTTCATGGTGCAGGAACCCAGCGGATAAAAACCGCCGTCGATTGAATAGTTCTTCTGCGAGAGATGCGTGAAATGCCGTACTACGTCCAATTCGGACAATTCTGGAAGAGGCAGATCCTTGCGCAGGAATTGATCCGGCAAAGGGAAAGCCGGGACGTCCGGTTCGGGAAAGGTAAAGCCTTTCCGGCCTGTAGAGGAAAGTTCGTAAATGGTCGGTTCAGTCATGCGACACCTCTGCCAGGACTTCTGCGAAAGCTTCGATTTCCGCCTTACTGTTCATCTCGGTGACTGCGACCAGCATACAATTTTTCATCGATGGATAATACTTCTCCAGATCTAATCCGCCAATGATGCCATGCTCCAGCAAATGCTCATTGATCGCGGATACCGCAATCGGACATTCGATCACAAATTCATGGAAGAATGGATGATCGTTGACCAGGCGATACCCTTTTATTCGGTTAATCAAATCCGCGCCGTAATGCGCTTTTTGATAGCACAGCTCAGCCACCTTGCGTAAGCCGGATTTTCCCAGCAAACTCATGTAGATGGTGGCGGCCAGTGCCATCAGCCCCTGGTTGGAGCAAATGTTGGACGTGGCTTTTTCGCGGCGGATGTGCTGTTCACGGGCGGTCAGGGTGAGCACGTAACCGCGTTTGCCGTCCTTGTCCGTTGTTTCGCCAACGATGCGGCCGGATATCTTGCGCACCAATTCCTTGCGGGCGGCGAAAAATCCCAGGTAAGGGCCGCCAAAACTCATCGGAATGCCGAGGGGTTGGCCTTCGCCGAGCACAAAATCGGCGCCGAACTCCGCAGGCGGTTTCAACATTCCCAGGGCGATCGGGTTGGCGGAAACAGCCACTAAAGCGCCTTTTTCGTGAGCGGTGCTCGTCAAAGAACCCCAGTCAAGGATATTGCCGAAGAAATCGGGGTATTGCACCATTACCAGCGCGGTCTGATCATCAATTAATGCAGATAACGAACTGGAATCCGAATTCTCCGGTTCGACGATGAGCGCGTCTTCCAGCAAACCAAAATAGGTCTTCACCGTTTCGCGGTATTGGGGATTGAGCGACGGGGAAAGGATGAATTTCGAACGTTTCCCCTTGAAGTGGTGATAAGCGGAAACACAGGCTTCAGCGGCGGCGGTGGCGCCATCGTAATGTGAAGCGTTGGCAACTTCCATGCCGGTCAGATTGATGACCAGCGATTGAAATTCGAAGATGGCCTGCAGTGTTCCCTGAGATATTTCCGGCTGGTAAGGCGTATA
>CALGUJ010000403.1 GCA_937902055.1 uncultured Pelolinea sp. | reverse complement strand
GCGCGGCAGGCGGAAATCCCAAATGATCGCGCGATGGGTTGCATTCAGGGCATGGTCGAACAACGCCGCAACGGTTTCACTGATAGTCAGGTCAACCGCCCCCAGGCCCAGGCTGATAACGATGGCTGCCAGCAAAACAATCGCCATGATGCCGGCAACCAATCTGGTTTCGGCGGCTATGGTTGTCCTCCGAATTTATCCGGGTAGAGACCCGTGGCTATTGCTTCGAGCGCGTCCACCACGCGCGGTCCGGTACGGGAAATGATATTCCCGTCCACGATATAAATACGTTGCTTCTTTACCGCGGTGATGTTGCCCCAGCCCTCGCGCCCCGCAATGGCATCGCCGGTTAATTGATCGGCGTGATTGCTGGGCCCCAGGATGATTTGCGGATCCTTGGCGATGATCTCCTCGGCGCTGATGGCTGGGTAATCCTCTTTGATATCCGCGAAAATATTCACCCCGCCGGCCATGGCGATCAATTCGCCGATGTAGGTCTGGTTGCTGGTTGTCATATACGGATCAGCCCAAACTTCGTAAAACACGGATGGACGTTCATCCTGCGGGATGGCATCCACGGTTTGTGCAACCGCTGCGATGCGGTTTTGCATATCTGCGACCAATGCGTCCGCATCGCCGGCATGGTTGGTGACCTTTCCCAACATCTGCAGGGAAATCATGATTTCTTCCACGCTTTGCGGTTCCATGATAAAAACCGGGATGCCGGCTGCTGATAGGGATTGCGCCAAATCAGCTTGGTAAATGCTCCCGCCGATCACCAAATCGGGCTCCAAAGCCAGCACCGTTTCGACGCTGATAGTGGAAGCGTCGAATCCGCCCACGGATGGCAGCGCTGTGGCTTCTTCCGGGTAATCGCAAAAATCGGTGCGCCCCACCAGCAAATCGCCCGCGCCGATGGCATATAGCGACTCGGTAATGGACGGCGCCAGGGAAACGATGCGCGCGGGGGGCGCATCGATCACAATCTCGCGCCCGATCGAATCGGTGAATTTTACCGCCGCGAATTCGCTAACGGCAGCGACTGGCGCTTCAGCGGGTTCGGCGACGGATACCGCGGCTGGCGCGCAAGCGCTGAAAGCCATTAGCAACGCAATGAAAGAAAATAAACTGGGTTTAAATTTATGGAATTGATGCATGTTCCTACCTCTTTCTCTCGAAGAAATTTGGAACCAGCCTTGAGCGGGCGATCTGGCTTTCTGCAAATTGCAGATTACAGCTGCGGGACAGCGCCGGACTTGCACCGGCTTCGCCAAAGCAATTTTAGGGTTGCTCTACCTGCCCTTCCGGGGGATCAGGTACCCAATTCTGATTTCTATTCGGTTGTGCCTTGATTATATGATGACTTGGTTAAGTGTCAATATTTATCATTAACTTATAGATTAAATCTACTGACAACGTTAATATTCAATTAAATCGAACAAACGGCCAATCTGCCGTCTTTTTTCATACTATAATTGCGTGGGTATTTATTCGGGTTTAATTCAAGGAGACTTAAATGATCGTAACTACCAAAAAATTATTTGAAGCGGCATATGGAAAATATGCTTTGGGCGCTTATAACATCAACAACATGGAACAAACCATGGGACTGTTCCAGGGCAACCTGGAGAGCCAGGCGCCATTTATCATCCAGATCAGCAAAGGCGCGCGCAGCTACACCAACAAAGTGATGCTGGAAAACGTCATCCGCGGCGCGGACGAAGTTTTCCCCGAGGCCATCTTCGCAGTGCACCTGGATCATGGCGATGAGGAAGCCTGCTATGACTGCATCAATAGCGGTTTCTACAGCTCGGTCATGATCGACGCCAGCCATCTGGAATATGAAAAAAACATTGAAGCAACCAAACGCGTTGTAGAAGCCGCGCATGCCAAGGGCATCGTGGTGGAAGCGGAGCTCGGCCAGTTGGGCGGCGTGGAAGAACACGTCAGCGTTTCGGAGGAAAATGCCAAACTGACCAATCCGGACCAGGCCAAAGATTTCGTCGAACGCACCGGCTGCGATTCGCTGGCGGTTGCCATCGGCACCAGCCATGGCGCTTTCAAATTCTCCGGTTCGCAATCGCTGCATTTTGACGTGCTTTCCGAGATTCAGAAACGCCTGCCCGGTTTCCCGCTGGTTATGCACGGTTCCAGCTCAGTCCCGCAGGAAGAGGTTGAGCGCATCAATGCCGCCGGCGGCAAGTTGCTGGGCGCCAAAGGCGTGGACGCCACCCAATTCAAACAGGCCGCCAAACTGGGCGTAACCAAGATCAACATCGACACCGACGGCCGCCTGGTTTGGACACGTGTACACCGCGAATACTTCCTCGAACACCCCGAAGGTTTCGATTTACGCGCGCCGGGCAAGATCTTCATGGCGGAATATGCCAAGTTCATCCACCAGAAGAATGACTTCCTGGGCAGCTCTGGGCAATTGGAAGAAGTTCGCAAGCTCGTTTCGTAGGTTCAACAGATCGTGAAAAAGGGAAGGGATCCGGTTGAAACAATTTGTCGGATCCCTTTTTATTTGCGAGAAATTCATAACGAATATAATATATAAGGGTTATGAAATAAGTTAATAAAACAAAAAGGTATATGAATGGAAAATATAAATAATTACTTGATTGACATGGATGGCGTCCTCGTGCAGGGCAAAAAAATGATCCCCGGCGCGGATGAGTTCATTGAATCATTGAAAAAGAACAAGGTGAAATTCCTGGTTCTTACCAACAACTCGATCTATACACAGATCGACCTGGCGCACCGTCTGCAAAATACCGGCCTGAATATTGACGCCGATCATATTTTCACCTCGGCGATGGCAACTGCCGCCTTCATGAAAGCTCAGAAAGAAGCCGGCAATGCTTTTGTGATCGGTGAAAGCGGTTTGAACGTGGCCATCCACAGCGCCGGTTACATCATGACCGATGAGAATCCGGATTTCGTGGTGCTTGGCGAAACATTTGATTACAACTTCCGCCAGGTCACCAAGGCGGTAAGGTTGATTATGGAAGGCGCTTCTTTCATCGCCACCAATCCCGACCCCACCGGCCCATCCGAAAGCGGCATCACGCCCGCCTGCGGCGCCATGGCTGCCCTGATCGAAAAAGCCAGCGGCCGCTCGCCGTTCTATTGCGGCAAACCGAGCCCCTTTATGATGCGGTCCGCCTTGAATTACCTGGGCGTGCATTCTGAAAATACTGTCATGATCGGCGACCGCATGGACACCGATATCGTAGCCGGCATTCAGAGCGGCATGGAAACTGTCCTGGTGCTCAGCGGCGTGACTTCCATAAAACAGATCGAGGAATATCCTTACCGCCCGGGCAGAGTGGTTAAATCCGTTGCCGACCTGATCCTGCCCTAAATTCCCGTTTTTTCTTCCTTTCCCCGTCCGCATGTACCCGCATGTGGATTTTCGTTTTAATAATCCGGTAATCCTTCATTTATAATCAACACCGGGAAATAACCTCATGAGTTTTACGATTGAATTTCAACCGGTCGGCGTTCGGCTGGTCAACGAAGAGCCGCTCACCCTCCTGGATGCCGCCCGGCGTGCAGGTCTGGCATTGCGCGCCGATTGCGGTGGGGCGGGAAGCTGCGGGAAATGCCGCGTACAGATCGCCGCCAGCGCGCATCCGATCACCCCGGTCGAAAACGATCGCAGGCACCTTTCCGCAGCGCAAATCGACGAGGGTTTTCGGTTGGCTTGTTCCGCAGTGGCAGATGGCGATTGCAGGGTCCTGATTCCGCCGGAAACCATGCTTTCCGGCCAGGTGCTGCAAACGGCTGGAGAGGGAAACGAGCTTCAGGTCGATTCCCCCGTTCAGCAGCAGGCAGTGTTGCTCCCGCCGCCCGCCCTGGAAGATCTACGGGCGGACTTCGAACGCCTGAAAGATACCTGTGGATTGGCGGACCTGACGGCTGATATGAAAATCCTGCGCAATCTGCCCAAAGCGCTGCGTTCGTCTCAATGGCACATCAACCTGATCCGTCATGGAAACGCGCTCATGCACATCACCCCAAACGCCTGCCGGCCGCTGGCCGGCCTGGCCGTGGACGTGGGCAGCACCAAACTGGCTTGTTACCTGCTCGACCTGGAAACCGGCCGCCTTCTGGCAGCCAAAGGCGCGCCCAATCCGCAAATCGGGTATGGCGAGGACATCATGTCGCGCCTGTTTTTCGCGCAGCAAGGCGCTCAGCAATCCCGAAAACTGCATGATCTGGTCATCGAAGCCATTCAAAATACTGCCGCTGAAATGTGCCGCCAGGTCGGGATCGCAAACGATTCCATCGCAGATGCCTGCCTGGTCGGCAACACCGCCATGCACCATTTTTTTCTGGATCTCCCCGGCGCATCCCTGGCAGTTTCGCCTTTCGTGCCGGCAGCTTCCTCCGCGCTTAACTTTCCGGCAGAAGATATTGGTTTAACCGGCATGCCCGGCATGCGTGTGTACGCTCCGCCGGTGATCGCCGGTTTTGTCGGCTCGGATCATCTGGCATTCCTCTCCGCCTGCGATTTCGGCGGGGACGACCGCACGCGCCTGGGGATCGACATCGGCACCAACACGGAGATTGCTCTGCAAAAAGGCAGCCGCATCGTCAGCGTCTCCACCGCTTCCGGCCCGGCGTTCGAGGGCGCTCACATTCAATTCGGCATGCGCGCCGCGCCGGGCGCCATCGAACATGTGCGTATCGGTCCGGATGGCAGGATCGAATTGGACGTCATCGGCGACCAACCGCCCGGCGGGATTTGCGGGTCGGGCATCCTGGACGCGCTGGGAGAGATGCGCGCCGCCGGTTTGTTCAACCGCCGTGGACGCCTGGAAAAAACCCACCCGGCCGTCAAACTGGATGCGAACGGGATGGCTTTTTTCCCGCTCAGCGGTGAACCCGTCAATGGTAGTACCATCACGCTATCGCAGCACGACATCGACCAGGTGCTTTTGGTCAAAGGCGCCATCCGCGCCGGTATCGAAGTGTTGATGGATCAGTTAAAAGTCCAGCCTGCGGAAATCGACGAAGTTGTGATCGCCGGCGCATTCGGCTCCTACATGCTGCCGGAACAGGCCATCCGCATCGGCATGCTGCCGGAAATCCCGCTGGAAAAGATCCGCGCGGTTGGCAACGCCGCTGGCGCCGGCGCGCGCAGCATGCTGGTTTCCGCACATGCCCGAACGCAGGCGGAAGCGCTCGCCCGCCGGATTGAATACCTGGAACTATCGCTTTATCCGGATTTCGATCTCTTCTACGCGCGCGGGATCCAGGCATAAAAAAACCATCCGGTGATTTCCGGATGGTTCGGTTTTTATCGGCAATTCCCGTTTACCAGTTGCGAATGCGCGGCCAGTATTTATCGAGCAGCGCCTGGTTATACTCCATCCCCCCATCCAGGTTGCCGTGCATGAAAACCGGCGGTTTTTGGACGCCCATATCGCGCATGGTGAAAACCACCTGCACCAGCATGGCATGGATGATGTACGACCCCAAAACACCGGAGGCCGGCCCCATGGGCATTTCGAATCCGTCCATTTTCACCACGCAGTCGCCGTAAACGCCCTGGTTGTCCAGGATCACATCCGCGTAATCCAGCAGGCGCTTTCCCGAAGAATGGCGGGAAGGCTGCGACAGGCTGAATTCAGCGCAGGTTTCCGCGATCACTTTGTGGCCGTGCTGCTGCGCTTCGCGCGCCATTTCAACTGGAGCAGCGTTGCGGCCGGAGTTGGAGATCACCAGGAAAACGTCGCCGGGCTGGGCATGGCTGTGCTGGTAGAGGATCTCTCCGATTCCTTCCAGCCTTTCCATGTAGGCGCTTTTCCAGGCATTCACCGCGCCTGCCAGCGATAGATCCAGGATCTGGTTGATGCCGGCAATCGTGCCCGCCCGGAAAAAGATTTCCTCTGAAATGCAGGCCGAATGCCCGGCGCCGTACACGTGCAGCAAATGATCGTTGAGCAGCGCCTCCGCCACGATGCGAGCGGCTTTTTCGATATTTTCACCCTGGGTGGCGCGAATTTTCTTTTGGATCGCCTCGATCCCGTCGAAATACTTAATGTAGCCCTTTTCTTCCATGTTATCTCTCCATTCCAGTTTTTATAAATCGGTATGAATGATCTTGCCGTTGACCATGGTCATATGGACGTTGAAATCGTCGTCTAGCAGGATCAGGTCTGCCTTGCGTCCGGTGGCAACCAGGCCCAAATTCCCTTCCATGTGCACCGCCCTGGCCGGGTTGAATGTGGACATGCGGATGGCTTCCTGCACAGTCGCGCCTGCCAGCGTATGCGCGTTGCGCACGCAGTGGTTCATCAGCGCCGCGCTGCCGGCCAGTGTACCGTTTTCCAACGTTGCCCGCCCGTCTTTAACGATAATGGTTTGCCCGATTGAACTGTAAACGCCGTCGGGTAATCCGGCGCCCGGGATCGCATCGGTGATCAACACCACACGCTGGCTGCCCAGGTTGCGCAGCAGCACGCGCATGGCGCCTGCGTCCACGTGGATGTTATCGCCGATCAATTCGCCGGTGATCTCGTCGGAGGACATTACCGCTCCCACCACGCCCGGCTTGCGGTGATCGAGGCCGGTTTGCGCATTATACGTGTGGGTGACGTGCGTGAAATCTCCCATCAACGCTTCGCGGGCGGTAGCGTAATCGGTGTTGGAATGGCCCAGGGCTACCGTGATGCCTGCGCGTCGGAATTCGGCGGCCACCTCGGTTGCGCCCGGCAATTCCGGCGCCATGGTCATCTGCTTGAGCCATTTACCGCCAATGCGGATAAAATCGCGCGCCTCATCGATGTTCGGTGTTCGCAGCCAGGCAGGGTTGAAAGCGCCCTTTCGTTCCGGATTCAGGTAAGGCCCTTCCAGATGAATTCCCGCCAGGTTCGCGCCCGGCAATCCCTTTTCGGCAAAACCCACATAAGCCTCCAGCATCTCGCACAGTTCCTTATGAGAAGCCGCCGCCAGCGAACACAGGAAATCGGTCACGCCGGTTTTGACCACCCATTGGGAATAGTTGACCAGGTCTTCTTCCCATTTGCTGCCGATGCCGAAGCCGATGCCGTAACCGCCGTGCACGTGAATATCCACGAAACCATGTGAAAGGTTTAGGTTATCGGCCTGGATGGTTTTGGCGGCGTCGCCGGGAGCTTTCTCCCGCGATCCGACAAACTGGATTTTCCCGGCATCATTCACCACCACGCAGCTATTCCTCAACACTGCAGTTGGCGTATAAATCATTCCGGCATTGATTTGTACACGGTTAGCCATTTAAATTTTTCTCCTTATCGAAGTCATGCAACATGACAGAAATTGTTGTAATGTAGTAATGTTATTACCATTATAATATATCCTGAAAAAACAAACAGACGTACCGCGAAAAAGGAAAAACGCTTTTGTTTGACGCTCGCCCTCCGCGCAGCTATACTAATCAAAGGGATTGATTAAGGATCGAGGAATGCATGGAACATGGATAAACAACACAAACTTGCCAAAGCCAAAGAATTAGCCGCTCAGCTTTTCGACCTCAAATTGGTCGAACTGGACAAGATGGATGAAAGCGCCGCGCAAGAATGGCTGGCGCGCTACAGCATGCTGACCCGCCAGGAATTTGAAGATGTGCGCCGTCAGGTGATCGAAGCCAAACTCAGCCAGCAATCGCAGATCGGCTGGCAATCGCTGCCCCACGACCTGGCCGTGCTGGTTTTCTGCCTGGTCAGCATATTCGGCTCATTGAAAACCGGAGTTATCTATGGTATCGCAGTACTGGCCATGCTGGTCAGCCTGACTCAGGTTTATTACAACCAGGCGCTTTACAAAATCCTGGGGCATGCCGGTTGGCTGACATATCCAGCCTACCTGGGATTGGGGATTGTCCTCTTCCAGCGTGGATTGCCCTGGTGGCAGATCGCGCTCGTCATTGCCTGCGCCTGGGGAGGCACGTTTGTGCTGCAGGCAATCCTCGCCATCCCCACGCAAATGTTCCTGCGCGCCCGGGCGCAATCGAACAAAGCCGAGCAAGCGATGAAGAAAAAGTAGCTTTCAGTCTCTCTCATAAAACCCCGGGGGTAATTATCCGGCAGCCATGCGACTTAGAGAAGCTGGTTGCTCAATATTGCTGAACACGATTCTCGCATCGAATTTATTTTCAACCTGTTCCCGGTTTTGCCGGGTAAACTAAAAAAAAGCCGGTGAAAATCTCACCGGCTTTTACTTTTATTTTTTCTTGTATATAGATCGGAAGAGCGTCGTGTAGGGAAAGAGTGTAGATCTCGGTGGTC
>CALGUJ010000402.1 GCA_937902055.1 uncultured Pelolinea sp. | reverse complement strand
CTGAAGAGATTGTGCGAGCGGCGATGCTGATCCGCGCGAACACGTTATCGAAGGGATTTTCCGGGATCAGCCGCGAACTGGTTCAAACATTACTGGACATGTTGAACCGCGGTGTGATACCGGTGATCTATTCAAAAGGATCCCTGGGGTCCTCCGGCGACCTTTGCATGTTGGCGCAGATGGCGCTGGTTGCCACCCGCATGGATGGAGAGAAAGACTCGGAATCAAGCCTGGCATATTACAATAACGCGAAAACCAGCGGCCGTGAAGCCATGCAGCAAGCGGGAATCCAGAGGCTGGTGCTTACCAACAAAGATGGACTGGCGCTCATCAACGGCGCAACCTTCTCGACAGCGATACTGGCTTTGACCGCATTCGACAGCGCTTATTTATGCCGGTTGGCTGATCTGGCGGCCAGCCTCTCTTTTGAAGCCTTGCTGGCGCGCACTGATGCGCTGCACCCGCAAATCCATAGCGCGCGCGGGTTGAAGGGGCAAATCGATTCCGCCGCCAATATCGCCGATATGCTGCAGGGCAGCACTTTTGTCAATTCCCACCCGCACGTGCAAGACGCTTATTCCCTGCGCTGCGCCCCGCAGGTGCATGGCGCCGTGCGGGATACATTGGATTTCGTGCTGGATACACTTTCCGCTGAAATCAACGCTGCCACCGACAATCCGTTGATCGTTAAGGATGGGCTGGCAATCTCGGGCGGAAATTTCCACGGCGAGGCGGTTGGAATGGGAGCGGATTACCTGGGAATAGCGCTCTCGGAACTGGCGGGAATATCCGAGCGGCGCACTTTCCGTTTGATGGACAAGAACCTGAATCACGGCCTGCCGGCAATGCTGGTAGGGAACGCGGACAAAGAAGGCCTGAATTCAGGGATCATGATGCTGCAATACACCGCCGCGTCGCTGGCGTTGGAGAACCAAACTTTAAGTTCACCGGATTCCGTGCGATCGCTGCCCACCTCGGCCAACCAGGAAGACTTCAACGCCAATGCCGCCAACGCCGCCAACCACGCCAGGCAGATATTGGAAAACGCGTGCAGGATCATCACCATCGAAATGTATGCCGCATGCCGCGCAATTGACCTGCGCAAAAGAGAGAATGGAGCGTTGCAATTAGGCCAGTCCACAGGGAAAGCCTACCAGATGATACGGGAGGTGGCGCCTTTCCAGAACGGTGATGCATATTGGAAAGAAGAAGTCGACCGGCTGCACGAATTTATTTTCAGGCAGGATTCTTTTCGCGAAACATATTCCGGCGGTATTTGACAAATCTCAAAAAAGAAGGTATTGATTAAGCATGTTCGATAAAAAAGACCTGATTAGTCGTAGAACTTTCCTGGAGAGAAGCCTGGTTGGATTGGGCGGTATGGCTGTTTTACCGATTTTCAAGAACGCCAGGTTGAAGCTGGATGAATTTCCTGCCGGCGAGTGGCTGGGACGCAACACTGTCTACTTGCCGTCCACGCTGCCGATCCGCGCAAAACCTTCAGTGGATGCTAATACAATCCGATATTTATCGGAAGATGAATGCGTGGTATGGCTGCGAGAAGTGGTCGGATCGCATCCGACCGGCAGGGTAAACCGCAAATGGGTGGAAACCCCGGAAGGTTATATTTATTCACCAAGCCTGCAAAAAGTGCGGAACATACCGAATGAGCCCATCTCCACGCTGCCGCAGAGCGGCGAAGATGCGGGGATGTGGGTGGAAGTAACCGTTCCGTATGTCAACCTGACGCTGGAGAATCCTCCGGCCAAATCCCCGTGGTTGAATGCCATCTCATCCACCCTGTGGCGGCTTTATTACAGCCAGGTG
The DNA here is from genome assembly GCA_937902055.1 of uncultured Pelolinea sp. Lineage (GTDB taxonomy): Bacteria > Chloroflexota > Anaerolineae > Anaerolineales > Anaerolineaceae > Pelolinea. The sequence goes on along the minus strand of CALGUJ010000402.1, from coordinate 697 downwards.
ATCTGGGTCAACCAAATCAAAACGGCGGACGACGGCAGCTTGTTATACCGGGTGGAGGAATTGTACGGAACCTATGGGGATATTTTCTGGGCAGACGCGCGCGCTTTCCGTGTGATCACTGCCGAAGAGATGACTCCGATCAGTCCGGAAGTTTCCGACAAAAAGATCGTGGTGGATGTCAACGCGCAATCCCTGACCTGTTACGAAGGCAATAGCGAAGTCTTTTATTGCCAGGTTGCAACAGGCAAAAAACTGGATGAATTGGGGAATCCGGTTGAGACCTGGGCAACGCCGGAGGGAAATTTTTGGGTCTGGCGGAAATTGTACTCGCTGCACATGAGCGGCGGCAGCGCCGGCGCAACCGAACAAGGTTTTGACACAATGGCGATTCCATGGACTTGCCTGTTCCAGGGTGATGGTGTGGCAATTCACGGTGCTTTCTGGCACAATGATTTTGGCACGCCCAAATCGCATGGCTGTGTGAACACCACTCCCGAAGACGCCAAGTGGATTTTCCGCTGGACGACTCCGCAGGCGCCTTACTACAAGGGAGATATCAGCGATCCCGTTAATTACACCGGAACCAAGATCGAAGTAATAAAGCGATTGTATTAAAGCGATCTGCATGTCGAGTAGTTCAGAACAGGGAAATGGCGTGCCGGCATGGTTGAGTAAACGATGGATAAACCTGGTCAAT
>CALGUJ010000401.1 GCA_937902055.1 uncultured Pelolinea sp. | reverse complement strand
GAGGTGGTTGAAAGAGGAAAGTGATGTGGTGGCCAAAGGCGACGTGGTTTGCGAAGTGGAGACCGAGAAAGCCGTCATCGCGGTCGAGGCACAGCAGGCCGGCGTTTTGCTGAAAATCCTGGCTAAAGAGCAGGAAGAAGTGAAAATCCTCGCGCCGATCGCATACATCGGTGAAAAAGGCGACCAGGTGCCGGATTCAGGTCAGGGACAGCCGTCCGAACCCGCCAAACCGCAAGAGTCGGTGGCCACAGCTTCCATTACAACTCCATCGTCGACGCAGAGCGGCGAAAAGCTAAAAATCTCCCCCAAGGCGCGCAAATTAGCCCGGGAGAACCAAATCTCCCTGGAATCTTTGGGAGATTCTATGGGTGGGTTGGAAGCGGATAAAAAGATCAGTGCGGAAGATTTGCAGCAATTGATCCAGGGCAGCGCAGCGAAAACGGACAGTCCCGCAGGGCAGCAGGATTTCACCCTGCAATCCCTGAATGCGGTGAGGAAGACCGGCGCGCGGCGCATGGCCGCCAGTTGGAGCACCGTCCCGCACATCTTTGTGACCGTGGCCGTGGATATGACGGAGGCCGCCGCTTTTCGCAAGGCGCACGCCGGATTGGACCTGTCTTTCAACGACATGATCATTTACGCCTGCGTTCTGGCTTTGCGCAAGTATCCAGTGGCCAATTCATCCTATGTTGAGGATGGCCAATTGCGCATGTGGCAGGACGTCAACATCGGCCTGGCGGTCAATACGCCGGAAGGGCTGATCGTGCCGGTCATCGAAGACGCCGACCGCTTATCCCTGCGGGAGCTTTCCGAGCGCAGCAAGGCGGTCATTGAAAAAATCCGCGCCGGCAAGCAAGCGGTGACCAAGCCGGCCCGCTTCACCGTATCCAACCTGGGGATGTACAACGTGGAACAGTTCACCGCCATCATCAATCCCCCGGAAGCGGCCATCCTGGCGGTTTCGACCATCCGCAAGATGCCGGTGGTCGCGGAAGACGACCGCATCGTGGTGCGCAGCATGATGAACCTGACCCTTTCCATCGACCACCGCATCGGCACGGGTGTGACCGGGGCGGAGTTCCTGAATGAAGTCAAACGTGTATTGGAAGAACCGCAAACGATGATTTTGTAGAAAACGGTCCGGCAATTAATGAAGCCGGACAAGCCTGATAGATCGATCCATGACCTCGATCGATCACAAGCATACCGTAGCAATACGGTATGCTTTTTTAACCGGTCCTGTGTAACGCTAATTCTTTTTCGCCGCTAATATTGACAAAATAGGTAATAATTGGTTATAATAATTGTAACCCCATCCCCCAGGAGGGGATATATGAACATAAAAGAAGACAAAATCCATAGAATCAAAATCATTAAAGGCCACGTTGAAGCCATCGAGCGCATGATCGCGGAAGATGCCTATTGCATCGATATCGTCCACCAATCGCAGGCGGTACAGAAAGCGTTGAAAAAGCTGGATGCGGTAATCATGGAAAATCACATCAAATCATGCGTGGTAGAGCAAGCCAGGGAAGGCAATTTTCAAAAAATCGTCGACGAGCTGTTGGGTATTTATTCTTATAAATAGAAGGAGGCTTCGCCATGGCGAAACATAAATATTTCGTACAGGGGATGCATTGCCCGGCTTGCGAGACTTTTATCGAGAAATCGGTCGCCGATATGAAGGGCGTTAAAAAAGCCAAAGTCTCCCTGGCGGATTCAACCATCGTGATTGAGGCCGGTTCGCCGCATGAGGTACCCTCGATTTCCAGGCTAAATCAACATTTTAATAAGGACGGCTACACTTTCCATGATCAAATGGACAAAACCTCAAACAAAATGAGCGCCGGCCAGGTGGCGGTTGTTTTGTCGATCTTCCTGGCAATTGCGGCAGCTTTTACTTTTTTCAACAATTCAAAGGTTTTGGATGGACTTTACGTGAATTCCAGCTCGAATTTGTGGGCTTTTTTCCTGTTCGGCGTAGCCGCCGGCCTTTCGAGCTGCGCAGCCCTGGTGGGGGGGATGCTGCTCTCGGTGCAGGAGACATGGTTGTCTGGAGGCAACCCGCACAGCAGAAAGGCAGCTCTGCCTTTTATCCTTTTTAACAGTTCGCGTCTGATCGCATTCGCGTTGTTGGGCGGCCTGTTAGGCTTGTTGGGCGGATTGTTCCGCATTTCGTTCACGGTATCCGTTACTTTGACCATCGCGATCGCGCTGTTCATGTTCGTCATCGGCATGCAGATGATCGGCGTGAAATTCTTCCAGAAGATCAAACTCAACCCGGCCGGAAATTTGGCCGGTTCAGTCACCGGCAAATACACGCAGGGGCGGGCATGGATGCCGATCGTATTCGGCGCGATCACCTTTTTCGTGCCGTGCGGTTTCACGCTCATCGCCCAATCGCAGGCGTTATCCTCGGGCAGCTTTGCCCAGGGTTTGGGCATCATGACCGCATTCGCGCTGGGTACGCTGCCCATGCTGGTTGTCATCAGTTTTTCCAGCCTTCGTTTTTATCGTAATCCGCGCTTTGCCAATCCTTTCCGCCTGCTGGCCGGTTTGCTGGTGGTTTTTTTCGCGCTGGTTACCCTGAACAATCAGATCCGATTGCTGCGCCTGCCTGAACAAGAGGGCAGCCAGGCGGCAGCGCTGCCGCTGGATATCAATACCGGCGCGCTTGAATTGGGGAAGGAGCCAACGCAAGTCGTTCAGGACCAGGCGGTGATCCCCGCCGGGACTCAAATCATGCGTATGGAAGCCAAAGACTTTGAATATTTTCCCAGGAGTATCACCATCCAGGCGGGTGTCCCAACACGTTTTGAAATCACGGACAACGGCTCAACCGGTTGCGCGCGGGCGGTGTATGCGAATGGATTGTATCCGGATGTGATCGTATTGAATCCGGGCCTGAACGTGGTCGAATTTACGGCGCCCGCCGCGGGTACCTACCAGATCTCCTGTTCCATGGGGATGGTCGATCCCGTTACCGTCATTGTTGAGTAAAAGAAGGAGCAAAAAATGAAAACAGTTAAATATTCAATTCCTGCCATGATGTGCCACCATTGTGTGTACACCATCGAGGGTGAGTTGAACGAATTGGATGGCGTGCAAAGTGTGAAAGCTGCGCTGGAAGATAAATCGGTGGATGTGTCATTTGACGCGCCTGCCAATGAAGAAAAAATTATCGATTTGCTGAAGGAAATCAATTACCCCCCAAAGATTGGGTGAAAAAATGGCAACCAAACAAATCATTCTGCCGATTATCGGCATGACTTGCGCCAACTGCGTTGCGACAGTCGAACGCAACCTGAAGAAAGAAGAAGGTGTAGAGGACGCGCAAGTAAACTTATCTTCAGAACGGGCGACGGTCGAATTCAATTCCGATGAAGCCAGCCTGGAGAAATTGATCGCGCGGGTGGAGCGCGCCGGCTACGGCGTGGCGGAAGGCCAGGCGGATCTTGCCCTGAAATCAATCAAGAGCGCAAAAGAGGCCGAAAAGCTGCAAACCGCGCTGGAATCGTTGGAAGGCGTGCGCAGCGTGGCAGTCGATACCGATGCCAGGCGCGTTTCCATCCGTTACATTCCCACCCTGGTCAGCCAGGGCGACCTGCGTAAAGCGGTTTCTTCCACGGGTCTCGAGGTCATCGCCGGCGGCGAAGCGGTCGAGGACGCTGAGGCCATGGCGCGCGAGCGCGAGATCGAGCAGCAGCGCCGCCACCTGACCATCGGTTTGATCTTCACCATCCCGTTGTTCATTATCGCCATGGCAGGCGACCTGGGTTTTCTGCCGATGGCGGTTTCACATTCCGCCTGGATCAAATGGCTGATGTTCGCCCTGGCGCTTCCGGTGCAGTTCTACGTCGGCTGGCAGTACTACGTGGGCGCCTATAAATCGCTGCGCAACGGTTCGGCCAACATGGACGTGCTGGTGGCCATGGGCACCAGCGCAGCGTTTGCCTACTCGATACCGGTGATGCTGGGGATGATCAAGGGACACGTCTATTTCGAGACCGCCGCCGTGATCATCGTGCTGATCAAGCTGGGTAAATTGCTCGAGGCGCGCGCCAAGGGGCGTACCAGCGAAGCCATTAAAAAATTGATGGGCTTGCAGGCCAGGACCGCGCGCATCATCCGCGGCGGGCGCGAGATGGAAGTGCCGGTGGAGGATGTGCTGGTTGGGGACGTGGTCAGCGTGCGTCCGGGGGAAAAGATCCCCGTGGACGGCGTGGTGATCGAAGGGCGTTCCTCTGTGGACGAGTCCATGTTGACCGGCGAGAGCCTGCCGGTGGAAAAAGGCCCGGGCGCGCAGGTGATCGGCGCGACCATGAACAAACTGGGGCTGATCAAGTTCGAGGCGACCAAGATCGGCAAGGAAACCGCCCTGGCGCAGATCATCCGCCTGGTGGAAGAGGCGCAGGGTTCCAAGGCACCCATCCAAAAGCTGGTGGACCGCATTTCGAACTATTTTGTACCGGCTGTGATCCTCATTTCGTTCATTACCTTTGCCCTGTGGATGGCATTCGGGCCCGCGCTGCCGGTGAATTCGGATATGACTCCCTTCACGCGCGCGCTCATCACAATGGTGGCGGTGCTGGTGATTGCCTGTCCGTGCGCCATGGGCCTGGCAACGCCGACCGCCGTGATGGTGGGCACCGGCAAAGGCGCCGAGATGGGCGTTCTATTGAAATCATCCGAAGCGCTGGAAACCGCCGGGCGTGTGAAAATGATCGTGCTGGACAAGACCGGCACCATCACGCGCGGCCAGCCTGCGGTGACGGACGTGCTTGTGCTGGATAAGAATTTGAATGAAAAGAATCTGCTCACCCTGGCGGCTTCGGTCGAAAAGGGGTCCGAACATCCGCTGGGCGAGGCCGTGGTGGCGGAAGCCGGCACTCGCGGACTGAAATTGTTTGAACCGCAGGGCTTCCAGGCTGTGGCCGGGCATGGCGTTCAGGCGCAAGCCGATGGAAAAATGGTGGCGGTGGGTAGCCCGCGCATGATGGACGAGATCGGAATTTCAACCGCCGAAGTGCTGGGCGAGGTTGGCCGCTTCCAGAACGAAGGCAAGACCACGGTGCTGGTGGCTGCGGATGGGCATCTGGCGGGTATCATGGCTATTGCCGACACAGTCAAGGACGGTTCCAGAGAAGCCATTGAGCGGCTGCATGGCATGGGCATTGCTGTGACCATGCTGACCGGCGATAACCACCAGACTGCCGAAGCCATCGCCAGACAGGTCGGCATCGACCAGGTGCTGGCCGAGGTGCTGCCGGGCGACAAGGCCGCCGAAGTTAAGAAGCTGCAGTCTCAGGGATTGGTGACGGCCATGGTGGGCGACGGCATCAACGACGCGCCCGCGCTGGCGCAGGCGGACGTGGGCATGGCCTTGGGCACCGGAACGGACGTGGCCATGGCTTCCGCGCCGGTGGTGCTGATCAGCGGCGACCTGCGCGGCGTGGCGCGCGCGATCCAGCTTTCGCGCCTGACCATGGCGACCATCAAGCAGAACCTGTTTTGGGCGTTTATCTACAACGTGATCCTGATCCCCGTGGCCGCATTGGGCCTTTTGGTGCCCGTGCTGGCTGCCGGAGCAATGGCTTTCAGCAGCGTGTTCGTGGTCACCAACAGCCTGCGCTTGAGAAACAAGAAAATTGCGTGAGGAAAGAGGAATAAATGAAACCATTTACAAAAATGAGGAAATTACATTCAGGTTGGCTTCTCTTAATTATCGCGGCTTTCGCAGTCTCTGCCTGCAGCGCCGTGGCTCAAACAACCGGAGATTACGCGCAGCTCCCGGCAGGCAGGGCGTACGCGGAAGGGAAAGAGATCTATTTTGTGCATACCGAGGCATCTGACGAAACTATAGCCGAGACGCTGACGAATATGATGAAATCGCCGGTGCTATATGTGCCCGATCTGGCGGATGTGCCGCAGAGCGCGCTGGCACAAGTGTACGTGTTTGAAAATGGCATCAAGGGCAAGGGGCCGTTGGGTTTCCAGGCAGACGTGTTCGATAATCCGCCGGGAACTGCCGGTTATTCGCCTTTGCGGCAGATCGTGCTGGTGAAATGGATGGAGGAAGAAACAGCGCGAGAATTAAAGTCCGCGGCGGAAGTGCTGGAGGCCGAAGCTGCGGGCGAATTGACCACCAGCCTGCCCGGGGTGGTGGTAAACATGCCCTTCATGGTATGGGACGGCGATAAACGCTGAAAACAAAAACGGCTGCTTATTTAATGAAAACAAGAAAGCAGCCGTTTTTTTTAAATTTACATAAAAGTCAGCCCATCTTTCTGTTTATTTCTTGCGAGATAGGCCTAAACTCAGTATCTCATTGTTGAAGAACAAAAGAATATCCGTCCGCTCCAACCCATATTGAGGAGCTTATTCATCTATCCGGAAAAAGCGGGATTGCTTTCTGATGGATGGTGTCGAACAACCCCAGCGTGTCGCTGATGCGCACCTCGGGGATGACCAGCAGCGCCAGCCCCGCGATGGAGAGGATGGGTGATTCGTCCTGAATGCCCCATTCGCGCCCGATGCGGTTCATGACGGCATTCTCTTCCGCCAATTCCGCCACCGATTTGGGCGACATCAGGCCGGCGACCGGCAAATCCAGCTTTCCCAGCACCTTGCCCCCATCCGCGAAGAGGATCCCGCCGCCGCACTTTTCCAGTTCCAGTGCGGCCAGCAGCATGTCGTCCGGGTTGTGCCCCACGACCAGCAGGTTGTGCGAATCGTGCGCCACCGTGGCAGCCAGCGTGCCGCGCCGCATGCGCAGGCCGCCGAGCAAGACGGTCTGGGCGGGGTGGGGCTGCCCATGCCGCGGCACGACCGACATGAAGCAAAAATCATCGGGCAGGCCTTTCAGCGTCAGGTAATGATTTTCAACTGTCACGGAAGTCCTGGCCAGGACGGTCAGGTTGGCTTCACGCATTTCGATGGCGTTGACGTCCAGCTTGCCGTTTTCGATGGGCGCTTTGACCATAAAGGTCTCGCGCGTGGGGCGTGAGTGGAAATGCATGGTGTTGCGGGCATCGA
>CALGUJ010000400.1 GCA_937902055.1 uncultured Pelolinea sp. | reverse complement strand
TTGGGTTTATGCTTGTCGGAGATGGTGAACGACAAACCCTCCTTGTACCAGAAATAATCTTTCAGGTTCACCAGCCCAAAAACGAGGGCCATCAAAGCCACCGCGATCTGGATCCATTTCAGGTAACCGACGTAGGAGAGCAGGGTGAAAACGCCGGTGATGAACAGGCTGTAGACAATGGTGGTCACCAGCAGGAAGGTGAGCCCGACCGCCAGGATTTTCTTGCGCGAGCCGCTGTGCAGCGTCAGCGCCAGCAGCACGCTCAGCACCCACAGCGAGCAGGGGTTGAAACCGTCCACGAAACCGATAATGGCGGTGCTGAAAGCCAGCGATTGCCTGGCGAGGTCGATCTGGCCAATCATCGGCAGGGTGATGATCTCCGCGGCGGCTGCAGGCTGCCCGGCAGGGGCCGGCGCTTGGGGTTGAGGCGCCGCTGCCAGGGCGGCTCCGACATCTACCGGGTTCGGATCGTTCAGCGCCGCCTGCAGCGCGGCTTTCATTTCGGATTTGTATTCTTCGCGAAAACCGATCCAGTAGCGATCGCCGATGATGGTCACCGGCACGCCGCCGGGTTCGAAACCCAGCGCTGCGCTGAAATCATCCAGGATTTTTTGGTTGTCATTGTTGTACCAGACTTCGTACGAAACCAGGTTCGCTCGCGTATTATTGCTGACCAGCGTATTCAGAAAAGGTTCTTCTTCCGCGCAGTGCGGGCAGCCATCGCCCCAGAAAAAATAAATATTGACCGTGCCGCTGGCGGTTTCCTGAGCCAACAGCGGGGTAAACGACAGCAGAATTACACTTATAGACAACAGAACGGCGAAGATTTTTTTGAGTTGGATGCCGGACAAATTTCTACTCCATAAACAGGATAATAAATAAACTTCAATATTATATTATTAATCATAATAAATAAGAAGTTCGAATTAAACAGCCGAATCAGGCCCAATTTTAGCGCAAGTTTCAGGTTTTCCATTTACCGCCCGGTTTGCTTGACAAGCCTTGGGCTAGCGGGTAGAATTCACTTCTCTGTGCCGAGATAGCTCAGTTGGTAGAGCACGCGACTGAAAATCGCGGTGTCGCCAGTTCGATTCTGGCTCTCGGCATTCAAACCCCTCGCGAGGGGTTTTTCTTTTTCTGATACAATCTCCGCGATGAAGATGCTCAAAAAATTCGGCCGGCCGGCGGCCGCTGTTTTAGTGGCAGGCGGGATCCTGTTGATCCTGTACGCCTGGTTCGTTTCGCCCAAAGCCTACAGCGCGCAGGTGTGGGTCAAGAATGCGGCGGAACCTGTGACCATCCAGGTCAGCGACCCTATCGCTGCCAACTGGCTGGGCAAGGCCGGCATCCGGCTGTTCCCGGGAGATTCCATCCTGTATTCGGGATTGAAAATCGACGCGGGTTTTCGCCTGGCCGCCAGCCAGGGACAGAAGCTGGTTTACCAACCGGCTTACCCCGTGACGCTGATCGGCGCCACCGGGCAGCGCGTCTTCTATTCCTCCGCGCCGACGTTGGGAGAAGCGCTGTGGGAGCAGGGCATCGCCCTCTCCGGAGGCGACCGCATTTCGCTGCCGCTGAATACGCCGCTCAACGCGCCGGTGCAGGTTGAGCTGCTCAGCGCGTTGCCGCTCAGCGTTCAGGTGGGCGACGAACAATTTTCGATTTCCTCCTCTGCCCAAACGGTGGGCGAGGCGTTGGCCGAGGCGGGTGTGGCGCTGCAGAACCTGGATACCTCCGTTCCGGCGGAAGACCAGCCCATCCCGGCGGATGGACTGATCCGCGTGGTGCGCGTCCGGGAGGAGACCATCCTGGAAGAGAGCGCGATCGCCTATGCGGAAGAACGCGTGGCGGATGCCGCGTTGAACCTGGGCACGGAAGAAGTACGCCAGACCGGCGAGAACGGCGTGCGGGTTTCCAGCGTGCGCGTGCGCTATGAAAACGGCCAGGAAGTTTCGCGCGCGGTGGAACAGGAATGGATCTCCAAGCAGCCGGTCAACCAGATCACGGCTTACGGCAGCAATGTGGTGGTGCAGCGCTCGGCGGATAGTGAATGTTTCGTGGATTACTGGCTGGCCAAGGAAGTTTACGTGACATCCTATCACGACACCGGCCAAACCACCGCCTCCGGCGTGTGGCCTACTTACGGTATGGTGGCGGTCAGCCCGGATTGGTACAAAATCCTCAAGGGCAGCAGCATCTGCGTACCCGGTTACGGCGTAGCCACCGTCACGGACGTGTGTCCCGGCTGCTCAGGCAAGGCCTGGCTGGACGTTTTCATCCCGACTGCCGATTACGTTTCCTGGAGCAGGAACCTGACGGTTTATTTCATGACCCCCATTCCCTCCGGTTTTACGGGGGATCTGCCCTGATGCTTTCTCCCTTGCCGGTGCAATCCATGCTGAAAGATTATGGTCTATTCCCTAAAAAAGGATTGGGCCAGAATTTCCTGGTGGATGATACCTATTTGCAGCGCATCGTGGAGGCGGCCGGAGTGGGCGCGCAGGACGAGGTGCTGGAGATCGGCGCCGGGCTGGGCAGCCTGACGCGCTACCTGGCGGTCTGCGCCGCGAAAGTATGCGCGGTGGAGATGGACAGCCGCTTCATGCCGGTGTTGAAAAAAGTGCTCAAGGATTTCTCCAACATAACGCTGGTCAATGCCGACATGATGAAAACGGATCCGGGCGCGTGCGTGAGCCGCTCCGGTTACCTGGTGGTGGCCAACATTCCTTATTACATCACTTCCGCCCTCATCCGCCATTTACTGGAAGCCGAAGCTAAACCTGCCCGCATGGCGCTGACCATTCAAAAGGAAGTGGCCCAGCGCATTTGCGCCAAACCTGGCGACCTGTCGCTGCTGGCTTTGAGCGTGCAGGTTTTCGGCAGCCCGCGTGTGGCGCTGGCCATCCCAGCCGGCGCGTTCTACCCGGCGCCCAAGGTGGATTCGGCGGTGTTGATCGTGGAGCTGTTGGAAAAGCCGCTTATCCCGCAGGAGCTTCTGGCGGAGTTTTTCAGCCTGGCGAAATCCGCTTTCAGCCACAAACGCAAAATGCTGCATAATGCCCTGGCAGGTTACGCCGGGCTGGGCGGCGCGGGCGCTACACGTTTGCTGGAGATGGCAGGGATCGAGCCCGACCGGCGCGCGCAGACGCTCTCGCTGGAAGAATGGGGCAGGTTGGCGGCTGCCTCGAAAAAGGTCAGGGCTGAAACCTGATCGTAAGTTATTTCCGGATGGGTTTTAAGTCGCGGTAAAGTCCGCGCAGCGACCAAACGCGCAGGGCGGCTTCAAGTTGGATGCGCAGCGACATTTTCGACTGCCCATATTTCCGTTCCGCGAAATAGATCGGGATCTCTTTAAAATGGAATCCCAGCCGGTCGGCCACGTAGGCCATTTCCACCTGGAAGATGTAACCGTTCGAGCGCACGCGCTCCAGCGGCATGGCCGCCAGGGTGGCGCGTTTCCACAGGCGGAAGCCGCCGGTGATGTCGCGCACGGGCATGCGCAGGATGGTGCGCGCGTAGAAGTTGCCGAAAGTGGAAAGCCACTTGCGCCAGATGGGCCAGTCTTCATCCAAATTGCCGCCGGGCACGTAGCGCGAGCCCAGCGCCATATCGCAGGTTTTCAACGCCTCAACCAGCTCCAGCACTTTGACCGGTTCGTGCGAAAAATCGGCGTCCATTTGCCCGATCGCGTCCGAGTCGCCGGCCAGCAGGCGCGTGAAGGCCTGGATGTAAGCGCTGCCCAGGCCCAATTTGCCGGCGCGGTGCATCACGTCCAGCTTGCCTTTATAGGTTTTCTTAAGCTCCTCGGCGATCTCGCCGGTGCCGTCGCGGCTGTTATCGTCCACCACCAGCACGTTCAAGTCCGGCAGGGGCAGGGCAAACAAGGCCTGCAGGATTTTGGGCAGATTTTCGGCTTCGTTGTAGGTGGGAATGACCAGGGTGATTTTCAATTTGGAGTCCTGTACTTGTCTGATTTTTCTTCAGATTATACCGTTTATTCGCTGCCCGAAATCCTATATAATGAATTTACGTTTGTTCACTGATCGTACATACAGGAGGTAGCATGCGTAAGATGAAGCACGTTTTGATTGCAGCGCTGGCGATGCTGCTGGTGGTCACCGCCTGCAGGATTTCTTTTGGAGGCGACGAGCAGGACGAGCAATCCGCCATCCAGACGGCCATCGCCGCCACGCTGACCGCCAGCGGCGGCCAGTCAGTCACCCAGGCGACCGAACCGACCGCCACGACCAAACCGCAGGACACCGAGGCTGTGCCCCCCACCAAAACGCCCCTGCCCTGCAACGATGCCTATTACATCAGCGAAACGGTGGCGGATGGCACGGACTTCGAACCGGGTGAACCCTTCACCAAGAGCTGGCGGCTGAAGAACGTTGGCACCTGCACCTGGAACACCGATTACCGCCTGAAATTCGGCAGCGGCGACCAGATGGGCGGGCCCAACAGCCAGAAACTGGCCCACAGCGT
>CALGUJ010000399.1 GCA_937902055.1 uncultured Pelolinea sp. | reverse complement strand
GCATGATCATTTCCGCCAGCGGCCCCACCAGGCAGGGATCGCCGTGTTCCTTATCTGTGAGGTTGGATCGGGAAAGAATGCCGGCGCAGGAAATCACGTTGATCTGCCGTGAGTCATATAATTCCGTCAACACGTAAACCGAATTGGTGATGACGGTGATGTTCTTTTTGTTCTTGAGCGCCTGCGCGAAGTGAAAGGTGGTGGTGCCGCTGTCGATGGCAATGGTATCGCCTTCATTGACCATTTCAGCGGCTTTTCTTGCGATGGCTTGCTTTTCATTTACGTAAAGCAGTTCGCGCTGGTCGTAAGGCGTGTCCGAAAGGATCGGCCGGCTGGTGGAAATGGCCCCTCCGTGCGTGCGCTGGCACAATCCCATTTCTTCCAGTTGCAGGATATCCCGGCGGATGGTCATGGGGGTCACGCCCAGTTTAGCGCTGAGCACTTGAATCGACACGATGTGCTCCGAGCGTAATTTTTCGATGATGTAATCCAGGCGTTCTGCTGCTATCATGGTTATCCAGTATAATCTTTTTATCCCCCCTCTTTATCCACGAGTCCATTTTCCTTTCAGATAAAGAGGGGGCTGTGCGTTCATCGATTCAATAACACTATTTTACTTTTGATTAATCTGCGACGACTGCCGTATCTTCCGCTTCTTCTTTCGGCAGGTCTTTCTTGAACAACACCACCAGGGTGGTGGTCACTGCGATACCGGCGGCCAGCGCAACAAGGTACAGCACAGGTTTTTCGACCAGGGGCAGCACAAAGATACCGCCGTGGGGGGCGCGCAGTGCGCATCCGAACACCATCGATAACGCGCCGGCAATTGCAGAACCAATCATCTGCGACGGGATCACGTGCAGCGGGTCAGCCGAAGCAAAGGGAATGGCGCCTTCGGTGATGAAAGATAAGCCCATGATCCAGGCCGCATCAGCGTGTTTCCTCTCGGAAGGCGAGAATTTGGCGGGTTTCAACTTGGCAGCGATGGAGAGCGCGATGGGGGGAACCATGCCGCCCACCATGATGGCTGCCATGGGGGTAAACTGGTTCTGAGCAAGCATGGCCAAACCGAAGGTGTAAGCCGTCTTGTCAACCGGGCCGCCCATATCAAAGGCCTGCATGGCGCCCAGGATGGCGCCGAAGATGACCAGGTTGGTGGCGCTCATGCTGGTCAGCCAGTTCTGCAAAGCGGCCATGATCGCGGCGATGGGATTGCCGAGGACTAAATAGAGGAGCAGGCCTACGACCAGGGTGCTGAGCAGCGGGATGATCAGAATACCCATCAGGGGTTTCACCAGGTTCGGCACCTTGATCTTCTTTAGGAAAAATACAATGTAGCCTGCCAGCAAACCGCCGACGATACCGCCCAAAAAGCCCGAGTTGACCTGCACGGCCACGTAGCCGGCAACCAAACCGGGGGCAATACCGGCCCGATCCGCGATGGAGTAGGCAATGAAACCGGCCAGGATAGGCACAATGAAGCTCAACGCTCCACCGCCGATGCGCATCAAGTAATCGGCAGGAGTACCTTCAGTTTGAAATCCCAGATAACCACCCACGAGGAACGACAATGCGATCAAAATACCACCGGCAACGACCAAGGGGATCATGTACGAAACACCCGTCAACAGGTGTTTCTTGATATCCAATAAATGTTTCTTTTCGTCTTCCATAATATTGAGCCTCCTAATAAGATATTTGGTTTGATGAACACACCGAACAAAATGCTATTTACCGATCACCTCCTTTTCAGCTCTCTCAATAATCAGGTCAGCTTTTCGGATGGCTTCCGCAACCCCAACTTCGATGATCTTGCGGCCTTTGAATCGTTCCATCCCCTGAATTTTGATATCCCGGGCGATGATCACAACATCCGCCGATTGGGCATCTTTCAGGCTGATCGCGTTCTCTATCCCGATCGTGCCCTGGGTTTCCACGTAAGCTGTGTGGCCTTTCTTTTTGGCTGCCAGTTCCAACGATTCCGCTGCCATGTACGTGCTGGCAATTCCCGCGCTGCATGCTGAAACAATTGCGATCTTCATTATCAACACTTCTCCTTGAACTGATTTCTTAATATCTTATCTTTGTTTCCCGTTTTGAAATACTTCAAGGACATCCTCAAACGTCGAGGCTGTGTAAAGCTTCTCGATCACCGGCTTGTGCACCAGCATGCGGGCCAGGCCGGCCAACGTGCGCAGGTAATCCTGATCGTGTTTTGTCTTGGGAACAGCCAGCAAGAAGATCAGGGTCACCGGTTTTTGATCGATGGAGTCGTACTCGATTCCTTTCAACGACCGGCCGAAGGCAATGGAAGGCTGAAGGACAGTGTCCGAGATGCCGTGTGGAATGGCGATGCCAAAGCCGACCCCGGTGGATACTTCGGCTTCCCGCTGGATGACTGCTTCCAGCATTTTCTCCCGAGATTCCACCCGTTTTTCGGCAGCCAGCAGGTCAATTAATTCATTGATCGCGCCCCACTTCTCCTGCGATTCCAGTTCAAATGTGACCAGTTTTGGATCAAGCAACTGCGCGATTTCCATCGGAAAATATCTCAATTCTTTGCATTGAATTTAATATAAGAATAGCATTAATGTTATATAATGTCAATAAATGTTGTTAATTGTGATATATTTATAGTTATGAAATAGGTTCAGAACAATAATTAACAATTGCCGAGAACCGGTTCGTTTTACACATCAATGGCATGAAGGGATGATCGACTATGAAAGCAATGGCACTTTACGGCAAGGAAGACATTCGAGAAATCGCATTGAACATACCAGAACCCACTGGCCACAGCCTGATCCTGAAGATCGTGGCGTGCGGTATTTGCGGTTCGGATTTGCGCATGTATTTTGAAGGACCCACCCCCCGGTATAAACTTCCAATCGTTCTGGGCCATGAAATCGTCGCCCAAGTCGACCGGAAGGGCGAACAGGTCAACGACCTGTCGGTGGGCGATCTGGTAACCGTCGCGCCGATCATGCCTTGCATGCGCTGCCCGGCCTGCATCCGCGGTGAAGACAATCTGTGTGAGCGCGGAGAGGTGATCGGCTGCACTATCGCCGGCGGATTCTCTGAATATATGTACATTCCGGAGCAAATGGTGTTGTCGGGTGGTGTGGTGCGCATTCCACAGGGCATCAACCCGCTTTCCGCTACCATGACGGAAATCCTTTCCTGCTGCTATCACGCCATCAATCTGGTAAATTTCCATGCCGGCGATCGCGTTCTGATCATCGGCGACGGCCCCATCGGGTTGACTTTCCTGCAGCTTACCAGGTTCATGGGCGCTTCTTTTGTGGTCACCTCCGGCCGCCGGCAGTACCGCCGGGAACTGGCCATTAGGTTCGGCGCGGACGACACGATCGATGCCAAAGCTGAGGGCAGCCTGGATAAATTCAAGAATGCCTTCGACCTGGTCATCATCGCCACCTCCAACGAATCCGTGGTCGAGACTACTTTTGAGGTGGCTCGCCCCGGAGGCAACATCCTCCTGTTCAGCGGATACACCTACGGAACCAAAATCGCCATCGACCCCAACAAAATTCACTACCGCGAAATTCAACTACACGGCAGCATCGACGCGACTATCCGCGACTTCAATATGTCGGCGAAATTGCTGCCGAATTTGAAAATGGCCGACCTGATCTCCAGCCAGTTCAAGTTGTCGGCAATCCGCGAAGGTTTCGCTGAGTCCAGATCTGCCAACGTCAGCAAGGTGATTGTGGCACCCGATTAGCTTCAGTTTTGTCCTTTAATTTCTCAACACACGAGAGTTCATCATGCATGATTTACTCTCGTATTTTATTTAATTCTCAACACAAAATTCTTCAGCCAAATTTATAATTGCTTCATACTACACCGTCCTGGCATTCGGGGTTTGCCTTGAAGTATACTGAACTTAGGAAATGGAATCGTTTCATATGATCAAGAAAGCAATGACCCCCTTTATTACAGTGCTCCTCTTCGCAAGCTGCAGCGGTTTGCCGATCCTCAACCAAGTTTTCAATCCCGCTCCCCAGGCTACTACAGTCGGGATGTTGCTGGATGATGATTTCTCTGAAACAGGCAGCGGCTGGGACCGCATGGAATCCGAAATCGGGTCAACCAATTACGACCAAGGCGCTTACCACATCATTGTCCGCGAGCCGTTGGTAGATTTGTTTGCCAATCCTGGCGGTTCATACAAGAATGTGATCATGGAAGTAAAAGCTGCCCGCCAATCCGGCCCTTTGAATAACAGCTACGGCGTGATCTGCCGCTATCAAGACGAAAAGAATTTTTATACCGCTTTGATCACCAGCGACGGTTACGCTGGAATATTTGAGGTCAACGACGGAAAATATCGCATGCTTGGAAATAGTGAAATGATCCCCGTGCCGGCTATACTGGGCGGCACAACCCCAAACCTGATCCATTTTGAATGCATCGGCGAATCGCTGGCATTGGCAGTGAACGGCGCACCGGTGGACGCGCAGCAGGATAAATCGTTTGAAAGCGGTGATGTGGGTTTGATTGCCGGCACTTTTGACGAGCCCGATGTGCATATCGCGTTCGATGACATCAAGGTCTGGCAGCCCTAGAGCAGGTTTACAATTGAGCGGAATTCTTGAGATATGATGCGGAAATTATATTGCTTTTTATTTCTGTGGATGTTGATTTTTAGTGCAGCCTGCGGCGCGGATTCACCGGATGCCACTCCTTCTCCGGAAAAGACCCCGATCATCTACCCAACGGCAACCTACCGGGCTTTCCTGACGATCGCGCCGGATAACGTGGCTACCTCCACCCCCACGCCGACCATCCGCCCTTTGCGCGTCCAACCCCAGGGTCGCATCGCGTTCCAATCCAATGCAGCAGGCAGCCTGGATATTTACGTGATGAATGCCGACGGCAGCCAGATCAGCCGGTTAACGAACAACGCCGGCGCGGATGTATTCCCTGCCTGGTCGCCGGACGGATCGCGTATTGCTTTTATCTCGGATATGAACGGCAGCCCGGACCTCTATGTGATGAGCGCGGATGGCGTAAAAGTCAGCCAGTTGACTAATGATGAGTACGAAGAAAGTTTCCCGGCCTGGTCGCCGGATGGAAAAACAATTGCTTACGTCTCCAATCGGGATGGCGACGATAAGATCTTCATCATGAACGAAGACGGCAGCAGTGTGCAACAATTGACCAGCGGCTTTGGCAGCGACGTTTCCCCAAGCTGGTCGCCGGACGGGGAGTGGATCGCCTTTGCTTCCACTCGTGACGTGAACTCGGAAATCTACAAAATGGACAGGAACGGCAAAAACCTGATCCGTTTGACCGACGATCCGGCTGTGGATTACACACCGGCCTGGTCGCCGGACGGAAGCCGCATCGCTTTTGTGTCGCGCAGGGATGGGTTTACCAACCTATTTTTGATGGATCCTAATGGTGAGAATGTCGTCCAATTGACCAAATATAAATCGACCATCGAAGTGCCGAGTTGGTCGCCCGACAGCAAATTGATTGCCATCGCCGCCGATTTCGAAAGTACGCGCGATATCTTTATTATCAGTTCGGACGGAACGACCATGCAGCGCTTGACCAGTCTGGAAGGTGAGGAATTTTATCCCGCCTGGTCGCCCAGCCTGCCTTATCTGGCCGCGGCGCTTGCCGAACCCACGGCAGTGCCGGAAGCCGCCTGCGTGAATGCCGGCGATCCGAGCTATGGTTTTACTATCGACAATCCGATCCGCATCGGTTACGACCCTCGCGACCAGGGCAGTTCCGGCTCGGGTTGCATGCCCTGGCTGCTGGGACCGCAGGGACAGGTGCTGGATATTCAATTGGTCGAAGAGGTCGAAAAAGACGGTTTGATGTACTGCAAGGTATCGGTAACTTACGAAGGCCAAAACGCCGGCGATATATTGTATTTCGACACCAACCGCTACGAGCAGCCCAAAGCGCCGGTCGGTTTTACCTGCGGATCACCGGTCGAATACCTGAAAGCTATAACCGCCGCCCGATATTGATGCGATTTGCGCAACCCTGTTCGCTATTTTCCCGTATTTAATGTGAATTGAAGGAGAACAGAATGAAAAAGTTGTATCGCAGTAGATCGGATGAGATGATCGCGGGTGTTTGCGGAGGGTTGGCGGATTACTTTGAAATCGATCCGACCATTATCCGCCTATTATTTGTGTTGTTGCTTTTTGCGGGTACAGGCGGATTCTGGATCTATATTATCCTGTGGATCGTCATGCCGCTTCAACCCGAGAATATCGATAACAGCATCGATGTGAAAGAAAAACCAGCCGCATCCAGCGCTACGCAAACCATCGACGTTCAACCGGTAGAAGAAAAATCAAAAAAAGAATAACGGGCCACCCAAATTAAAAAAACAGCCGTTAGCAACATAAACGCGGCTGTTTTTGATTTAAATTCGACCGGATCGGGAAAAGTATATGGATCGTACAACTATTACTGAGGTCGTATCCTTATTTCGCAGGGTTAGCTTTCTTTTTTTTCTTTTTTTCTTCATACATGTTCGTGTCGGCTTTTTGGAATATTTCGCTCAGGTTATCTCCCGTATGCGCTGTAGCGCAACCGATGGACACACTAAGCGGGATATCCGTACCCTTGGTTTGATTGTGGTTTTGAACGGCTTGCTGGATCCTGGTTTTGGCGTTCCCAGCCCCTTCGGTGTCGACCCCGGCTAGCAGAACGGCAATTTCGTCGCCGCCGATGCGCGCGATCACATCCTCACTGCGGAAGCAGTTCCTGACAATACCGGCAATGTTCTGCAGCGCCAAGTCACCAGCCTGGTGCCCATACTGATCGTTGATGGCTTTCAGGTTATCCATATCCATTACCAGGATACTGATGGGAAATGAACGGCTTTTGGATAAGCGGGAAACTTCCTCTTCAAAAAATGCCCGGTTATAGATACCGGTCATGATATCGTGCAGGCTGATATAGGTTAGCCGTTCCTCGGCTAATTTCCGTTCGGTAATATCCAGATTGGAAAATAGTACCCTGCTCCATGTTTTTTCATGTCCCGGAATCACCGATAATTTTGTTATCGTATAGATCTTTTTTCCGTCCATACGGTTATAGATCATTTCCCGTTCCAGCGAGGTTTCGCCCGCCAGCATGCAATCCAGGATATCCAGGGCTTCGTTGCGGCATTCCTGGCTCAGGATATTATGCAGGTTTTTCTGCATTTCATCCTTGTCCCTGACTCCAAAAAGCCACAGTGTGGCTTCATTGAGATCGATCACCTGCGGCAAGGTTGCTAGATATTGAAAAAGAAGTGGATCCTTACTCCCCATTGCTTTGAGGGAAATACCTCGGTCGCGATAGTTCTCATCGAGCCATTTTCTTATAGGTGAATAATCTTCCATGCGCAAGGCCACCGGAGAATCCGAGAACATGCGCCGAAAACGTTCCTCGCTGGCGCTCAGGGCTTCCTGCGCGCGCCGTTCAACAGTGATATCCCGGTACAATCCAACAATTCCGACGCGTTTTCCGTTGATCTTGATCTGCTCGCCGAAAATCTCTACGTCCACTACGTGTCCATTTTTATGTTGTCTTTTACCGAACTCATGCACCGCTTCGCCTTCCCAAACTTTTTGGCTGATCAGGAAAGCTTCATGAGGGCTCTGGGGATTGGCGATCAATACATCCAGCTCTTTCCCCATGACTTCGTCCTGGTGATACCCAAACAATTCCTGAAATGCCGGGTTGATTGAGATGATCTTCTGATCCTGGTCCAGGGTGACAATGGCAATTGGGCTGTTATCGACCAGGGCCTCATAGAATAATTTTTGTCGGATG
Organism: uncultured Pelolinea sp.; assembly: GCA_937902055.1. GTDB lineage: Bacteria > Chloroflexota > Anaerolineae > Anaerolineales > Anaerolineaceae > Pelolinea. Next base: position 6,640 of record CALGUJ010000399.1, on the reverse strand, counting down.
ATTTCTGTGGAGCGCTGGTTGACCAAATCCTCCAGTTTGTCCGCCTGGTCGACCAGTTGCTGCTGGCGCACGCCGGCCGCGTAAGCAAACAGCCCCAGGAAAACAGGAGCGGTATCGATAATCCACAACAATGGGTTTAGGTGAATTTCCCTAACGCTTTGCGCGGTAACCGGCAGCTTGAGGATCGCCAGCTGGCAGCAGGTGGCCACGATCGGGAACAGGAGACCGAAAGCGCATCCGAAGATTGAGTATTTGATGATCAAGTTGAAATTATTGCGAGAGCTCATTTTGATGAAACCAATCGTTAATGAGTTTACCCGCTCTTCCAATAAGCGGGCATGCACTTTATTATACGCAAAAATGGAATCTTGATGGAGCCGTATCCGGGGTTGGAGCTGCCGGGAAATTTGCCTGGACTTTTGATTGAATTACATAGTGTTACAATAAATAGGAATTCAGGTAAAACTGCCTGCAACCCCACTTGACAAGCCGTAAGTTTAAGTTCAAAATACGGCACTACTTCTGATTCCGATGCTCGATCCGGGAACAGATTGGAGGAAAAATGGTTAAAAGTATGAAATCAGTAAGCTTGGGGATCATCATCGCCGGAATGTTGTTGCTGACTTCCTGCGGCGGTGCCAGCCAGGAACCCACCCCGGACGTGGCTGCGATCCAAACCGAAGCCGTCATGCAAGCCATGGCGCAGCTCACGGTGGACGCGGCCCTGAACCCGTCGGCTACCCCTGTGCCACCCACAATGACCCCCCTGCCCACTGCCACGCTCAGTACGGTAACCCCAACCGTGAAGGTGGTTTCCAGTGGCGGCAGCAGCAGCTCAAGCAGCAGCTCGAGCGGCGGCAGCTCATCCAAGACGAAAGTTCCCACCCATACTCCGGACGTTTATAAATGCGAGATTATCAACCAGAGCCCCTGGGACGGTCCGCAAATGACCGGCTGGATTTTCGACGGCGTCTGGACAGTGAAGAACACGGGGTTGGTGACCTGGGATAAAGACGAATATTACGTGACCTGGATCGAAGACGAATCCACCGAAGATTCGGATTGGAGCCCGAGGCATTTGTACAAATTCTCTGAAGATATCGACCCTTACGAAACAGTGGATATCACAGTCGATTTCCAGATGCCCACCCATCCATTCAGCAAGATGAGAGTGTCTCAATGGGGCATCGTCAATGACAACGGCGACATTTTCTGCCGGTTCTACCTGGCAGTGACCTACACCTATCCGTCCCCCACCAAAACCCCTGACGACGATTAAAGGTCCGAAAGCTTAACAGGAAAGAGCAGGTTTGAAAATGGACCTGCTCTTTTTTTTGTTAATCTCGCCTTTTTGCGAATTGGTATTATTTCAGATCCCGGCTGGCGACTACGTTGATGCCAGTACCCAGGGCGTTTTCGATTACCACCTGGTTTATCTTGACCGGGGCTATTAATTCCACTTTACGGATTTCCGCCAGCAATTCACGGATCCTTCCTTTTGGAAAGGGCGCCGAGGTGTACACCGGCAACAGGGGATGGATGGCGTTTAAAACTTTCACTGTACTGGCAACCATGCGGCGTGGGTCGGTGACCTCTCCGCGCGCATATTCCTGGCCGCGCTTGCAACCCGCGTGGTTGACCAGGATATCGCCTTCGCTGCGCAGGACTTCCAGGCGGCAGCCTTTGGGGCAGGCAACGCAAATGATCGGTATCGGTTCAGAATTCATGGCAATCACCGTTCTGTAATATTGACTGTCAACGTTCCGTTTTCGCGGACGGAGTCGACCGCATCGGGCTTCAGGCTCAGGGTAACCATCTCGCCCGGCCGGGCATAGGGCAGCGCCTTGCGGGCAACCGATTGGGCGTTGCACACCGCTTCAACCCAAACCGGGGCTTCGATCGGTTGTTTCACGCGCATTTGCAGCGGAATCGCTTCTTCTGCCAGCGTATTCGGGTCGAAAGTATGCGGCACGATATAGCGCACATTTTCACCGGCTTGTGTTCGAACTACTTTATCCGACACTGCCAGCTTTCCCTGGGCGAAAAGCGCGGCGCCCTTTCCGGCAGCCAAACCAGCCTGCGTGACCCAATCCACCAGATCGTAGACATGCACCACGTTTCCGGCGCTGAAGATGCCCGGAATGTTGGTGTGGAAGCGGCTGTCCACGAAGGCGCCTCCCGTGACCGGATCGATGCGCACGCCGGCCTGGCGCGAAAGTTCGTTTTCGGGGATCAGCCCGACTGAGAGCAGCAGCGTGTCGCAGGGAATGATTTCCTCGCTGCCAGGGATGATGCGGCGCTGCTCGTCCACCGCGGCGGCTTCGATGGCTTCCACGCGGTTGTTGCCGATGATTCGTTTAACCGTATGGTTGAGCTGCAGCGGGATGTCGAAATCCTGCAGGCATTGCACGTAGTTGCGGGTCAAACCGGAAAGATAAGGCATGATCTCCAGCACGCGTTCCACTTTGGCGCCTTCGAAGGTCAGGCGGCGGGCCATGATCATGCCGATGTCGCCGGAGCCGAGGATGACGAAACGCTTGCCGGGCATGAAGCCTTCCACGTTCACCCAGCGCTGGGCGGTGCCGGCGGTATATACGCCGGCCGGGCGCGAACCGGGCAGGCGGATCTGGGCGCGCGTGCGTTCGCGGCAGCCCATGGCGAACACCAGCGCCTTGGCCTGGATTTCGCGGATGCCCAATTTGCGGTTGGTGATGAACAAACGCCGGTCGGGCGTGGCTTCCAGTACCATGCTGTCGAGCAGGGTGTCGATCTTGAGATCATGCACCTGCTGGATGAAACGCTGGGCATAACTGGGGCCGGGCAAGTCTTCCTTGAAAACTTCCACGCCGAAACCGTTATGGATGCATTGCAGCAGGATGCCGCCCAATTCGATGTCTCGTTCGATGATCAGCACTTTTTCAGCGCCGTTCTGCCTGGCGGAAATTGCGGCGGCCAATCCGCCGGGGCCGCTGCCCACCACCACCACGTCATAATTCAGATCAGTCATGGGCTTCCTCAGCTTGTTTGGTTGGGCGCAGCAGGAAAGCGGAATCCTTGCCTTTCTTGCTGGCGGTGGTCTCGGGGATGCCCAATTCGCGCGCCAGGATATGCACGACGCGCGGCAGGTCGAACCCGCCCTGGCAGCGGCCGGTGCCCAGCCAGGTGCGGCGCTTGAGAGCGTCGTAAGTGGTGGCGGGCACGGGGGAATGGATCTCGGCCACAATCTCACCCTCGGTGACGTTCTCGCAGCGGCAGACCACGCGTCCATAACGTTCGTCTTTTTCGATGACTGCTTGGCGCTGCGCGTGCGTCAGATGGCGGAAACGCGGGCGCGCCGGATGGATGGGATTCCAGTCCGGTTTTTCGATCAATTTCTCCCCGGCGTCTTTCAATAGATCGATCACGCGCAAGGCAATGGCCGGCGAGGAGGACAGGCCGGGGGATTCGATCCCGCCCAGGTTGACCAATCCTTTCACGGTAGAAGGAATTTCGATGATAAAGTCATGCCCATAATCCACGCCGGGAGTTTCGCAGGGTGCATTGCCTGCCGCGCGCAGCCCGGCAAAAACCGCGATCACGTGACGGGTATCCACGCACGGGATCAATTTGCGCCCGCCCTCCAGCACTTCCTGCAGGCCGCTTTCGCTATTGGTTTTGTCTTCTTTATCTTCCTGATCGTGGGCGGTTGGCCCGAGGATAGTGTTGCCGTGCACCGTATCGGTGGCCAGGATGCCCTTGCTGACGGTGCTGGGAACGGGGAAATAGACCGATTGAAGCTCAAAATCGGCACGGTCGAGGATCAGGTATTCGCCCTTGCGCGGGGTGATCTTGAATTCCGGGCGCACGCCGGCTTTATGCATCACCACGTCCGAATACAGACCGGCGGCGTTGATCGCCCAACGGCAGCTGAACATACCTCGGCTGGTTTTGACACCGACGATGCGTTTGTTCTGAATGATGAAATCTTCAAACGCGGTATCGCGCAGGATGGTCACACCGTTCATCACAGCGTTTTCAGCAGCCGCCAGCGTCACACCGAAAGGATCGCACATGGCGCCGGTTTCGGCAAATAGCGCTCCACTGACAGCGTGATTGATCAACGGTTCGCGCTTGCGCATCTCATCGCAGGATACGATGGACATGTCCGTCACGCCGTTGCGTTTACCGCGCTCAACCAACTCGTCCAGCTTGACCAGCTCATCAGCGCCAACCGCAATCACGTAATCGCCGCAGCGTTCATAAGAAAACCCTAATTCGGCGGAGAGAGTTGGCCAGAGCGGCACAGCAGCCACATTCATCTTGGCTTTCAGCGAGCCGCTCACTGGGTCGTAGCCGGGGTGCACCAGCGCGGTATTGGCTGCGGAAGTGCCCGACCCGATATCGGTTTCTTTTTCAATCAACAGAATAGATAGTTTATACCGCGAGAGAAAACGGGCGGTCATGCAACCGACCACGCCTCCGCCAATGATGATGATATCGTAAGTTTCAGACAACGTACAAACTCCCAGGATGATCTTCAAACTATGGAATTATAGAAGCAATCAGGTAAAACTGCCACCTGAAGATATTCATGTTTATAAAAAGTAGGAGCGTGAACCTGATTTTGCTGATGATCGATCATTCATAAAATTATTAGTTCATGTTCTCTTTTACCGAAGGCGATCTCGGGATCATTATTTGTCCACCGAGCAAGCTTAACTGTATTTATACTTAATACATATCATTTCAACGGAGGGTTTCAATGGCAGAATATATCGCTTCGATTGATCAGGGAACTTCAAGTACCCGCTGCATAATTTTTAATCATGGCGGAGAGATTGTAAGCAGTCATCAATTGGAGCATAAACAAATATATCCAAAACCCGGATGGGTAGAGCATAATCCTTACGAAATCTGGGCGCGTACTCAAGATGTCATCAAGGAAGCTATGAAGCTTGGTGGGCTTAGGCTTGAGGATATTGCCGCCGTTGGAGTGACTAATCAACGCGAAACCACCGTTGTATGGGACAAAGAGAGTGGAAAAGTTTTTTATAACGCTATTGTTTGGCAGGATACCCGCACCGACGAGATAATATCAGAATTGGCTAAAAAAGGTGGCCAGGAGCGGTTTAAAAATCGTGTGGGTCTTCCATTGGCAACTTATTTTTCGGGTCCGAAAATTAAATGGATCCTGGATAATGTTCCGGAAGTTCGTGAAGCCGCGGAAGAAGGAAGAGCCATATTCGGCAATATTGACACCTGGATTATTTGGAACCTCACCGGTCAGCACGTTACAGATGTGACCAATGCAAGCCGAACAATGTTGATGGACCTTAAAACACTGAGATGGGATGAGGAGATTTGCGAGATATTTACTATCCCCATGAAGATGCTCCCAAAAATATGCTCATCTTCCGAAGTCTATGGTATGACTTTCAAAGATGGGCCATTCGGCGGTGAGATTCCAGTCTGCGGTGATTTAGGTGACCAACAAGCGGCTACTGTCGGACAAGCCTGTTTTGATGTTGGAGAAGCAAAAAACACCTATGGCACTGGCTGTTTTATGCTGCTCAATACGGGCAATAATATTGTATTTTCAAAAAATGGCCTATTAACAACGGTTTGTTACCAGATGAAAAATGAAAAGCCTGTCTATGCATTGGAAGGTTCCATCGCAATTACCGGCGCGCTTGTCCAATGGCTGCGCGATAATTTAAAAATGATCAGTAGTGCAGCCGAGATCGAAAATTTGGCCAAGACGGTTGATGATAATGGTGGGATTTATTTTGTACCGGCTTTTTCTGGGTTGTTTGCTCCGTATTGGAAGTCGGATGCACGCGGAATCATTATCGGATTGACTCGTTACGTGAACAACGGGCATTTTGCGCGTGCAGTGCTGGAAGCAACCGCTTTTCAAACTCGCGAGGTCCTGGAAGCAATGAAATCCGATTCCGGTGTTGATTTGCTGGTTCTCAAAGTAGACGGGGGTATGGTGAGGAATGATTTGTTGATGCAAATCCAGGCAGATGTCCTTCGGGTGCCTGTCATTCGGCCTCGCGTCGCTGAAACCACCGCATTGGGGGCGGCTTATGCAGCCGGATATGCAACTGGATTCTGGAAAGACCTAAAGGAGATGCGTTCCAATTGGAAGAAAGACAAGGTGTGGAATCCTAAAGTAAACAGTCCCTTGTATTGTGAAAAATATAAAGAATGGAAAAAAGCAGTAACGAGAACATTTGATTGGATAGAATAGAAAACGTGAATGTAAGTTCTAATGAATCAGGTGGTGATTATTTAGATTTGTAATTTAAATATGATGTCCTTGTCGATCAAGATCGTTTGGATATGATGCATTACAAGCATATTCATGCACTCGCAAGAGTGCTGAATATTTTTTTACTTAAAGCGGCGGTCGTATTGACGTACGAAAAAGGAGGATGAATTAATAACAGATTATTCATCCCCATCCCGGTGATAATTTGGAAGAACAAAATTCAAGATCAGTTTGCGAATACCAATCCGACCTTTTCCATTGAAAGCGTTAATCCTTTAAAAGCCTCAAAAGTCAAGTCATCAATCGGCAACGAGTAGGCTTCTTTCAAAGCGCCGAAGATGGCCAAATAACTGAGTTTGCTGCGCGCTTCCCAATCCAGTCCCAAAT